>NZ_JBLROA010000052.1:0-43107 GCF_047921505.1 Micromonospora sp. SL1-18
AGGCAGAAGTCAACAAGGCGAGTTGGCGGATGGTTCGGGACACCGAGACCTCCTCGTGAACGGATCGCGGAGGGTATGACCTCTGGCCACCCTCTGCAAGAAGCGTTATTCGATTCCGCTTCTGGTATGACCTCCGGCCACTTTCGTAGAGCTGGAAGTCGATGTCAAGCCCCCGTACGTGCCATACGCGCGCCCAAAACTGGATTCCACGCGCCCGCCTGGACACGACTCGGCGCACCATCGTCAAGCTCGGCCAGACCATGAACATCGCCGTCACCGACGAGTACCACCGGCTGCGCCGAGAACCGCCGCGAGCAGGAGCGTCTGGAGCGCGAGCCGGACCGCTACGCCGACGCGCTCGCCCAGCTCGAGGCACGCGGCGAGACCGCCAAGGCCGAGGAACCACGTGGCCCGCTCGGGGTGTACCAGGTTCCGTCGATGAGCATGCTGCCTGGGGCGGTCACATCGGGGTCCTCCTTCAGCCGGTGAACAGGTCCGGACGGCGCCGGCCAGCGACGATCACCGTCGGCCAGTCGGCGTCCTCGACAAGGAGTCGCGGCCCGGCGGGCGTGACGAGGCACGCGTCCTCGACCTTCCAACCCTCCCCGCTGGGGTTCCAGGCCACCACGCTGTTGTCGGTGATCGGGTCGGTGGAGCCGGAGTGAGCGGGGTACTCGCGCGGTTGCCAGCCAGAGAAGCCGCCCTGGTGGTGGCGGTGCCACTCGTCGGTGTCGAAGCCGTTCGCGGCATATGCGGCGGTACCGGCGGCGAACGCCCGCCCGATGGAGGTACCGACGCGCGTGGCGTCGAGGAACGCCGCCTCGACCTCCAGCAGACGGCGGTACGTGTCGCGCTCCGCAGAGGTGGGCGGTTGGAAGCAGCGGAACCGGGTGACGCTGGCGATCAGCCCGTCGCGGCGACCGCAGCAGACCAGCATCACGCGGTCGGTGATGGGGGCGGTCGTCGGGAGCGGATGCCGGTGTGCCGCGCCCCGCCGGTCGGCGGCGACCATCAGCACCACCGGGTCCAGCGCTCGGGCGAGCAGCTCCTCGGTGAGCAGCCCGGCCGCTTCGTACTCGGTCATGCCCAGACTGCAGCGACGGATGGCCGCGGTGGTGGCCGCGGCGGCGTCGGCGCAGACCGCTGCCAGCGTCTCCGCCTGGCGGATGGTGAGCTGGCGGCGTACGGCGGCGAGGTCGGCGCGGACGTCGACCATGTCGGGGCCGGGCCGGTCCGAGCCGACCGACGCGCCCGTGGGCAGCGACGCGGACCGGTCTTCCCACCAGGGCACCACGGTCCAGTCCAAGGGAAGGTCCGCGAGTTCGGTGTCCCGGAGCCGGGGCGCCTCGATCGCGTTGGCGACGGCGGTCAGCGAAGCCGGACGTCCGGTCGACGCGGCGCCTTCCGCACGTTTCCCGGGGCCCGCCGGTCCGGCGCCACCGAAGTGGACGACGAGGTCCAGGCAGGACGTGTCGAGCGTCTGTGGCACGTGTGATCGGGCGCCGGTGAGCCAGCTTATGCTCGCCTGCTCGCGCAGCACCAGGGTGTCGAGCCCTCGGCGCTCGGCAAGCGCGCCCAGCCGGACGAGCTTCTCACCGAGGTCGTCGGTCATAGCCGACCGCCGCCAGTCGTTGTGGACCATCCCGAATCGCCGCCTGCCATCGTCAGTCATGCCGGACCACGTCCCGCCGTCCTCAGCCATGTCGGACCACTTCCTGCCGGACGGGCTGCCGGCCGGTCGCCTCGGCTGTACCGCCGCTGATCCGTACCGAGGTATCCGTGCCGTCGAAGCCGGTGAGGGACAGCTCGCGGTCGCCCGCGCCGTAGACGTGCAGCTGCCAGGGCGACCCGACGAGGTCGTCGGTACGCCGGAACGTCGTGGGCAGGTCGACGCGGGGAATGACCGCGCTGTCGCGGACGAGTACCGGCATGCACTCCAGCGGGACCGTGACGGTGTGCCAGGACGGGCCGGCGTACGCGTCGCCGGTGAGCAGGTCCGTCCACCGCCCCTCGGGAACGTAGAGGCGGCGGGTCACCGGCGCGTCGCCGTCGTCGAAGACGGGTACCACCAGTAGGTCGGCGCCGAGCAGGTACTGCCCGTCCAGCCCGCCGGCCACCGGGTCGCCGGGATAGTGCAGCGACACTGGGCGCATCACCGGCCAGCCCTGCGCCGCCGACTCGGTGGCGACCTGCCACAGGTAGGGCAGTAGCGAGTACCGCAGCCGGATCCAGTCGCGGCTGATCGCCAGCACACGCTCCCCGAACTTCCACGGTTCACGCGGGCGCAGCCCGTGAGCGCGCATCAGCGGTGAGAAGGCGCCGAACTGCGTCCACCGCACGTACAGGCCAGGGGTCAGCTCGGGGCCGAAGAAGCCGCCGATGTCGTGGCTCCAGAAGCCCGGCGCAGAGAGCGCGTACGACAGCCCACCCCGGACGGTCGCCCGCATCCCCGCCACCGTGGACTCGGCGTCGCCGCCCCACTGTCCCGGGTAGCGGTGCGACCCGGCCCAGCCAGAGCGCCCCCAGACCAGCGGTGCGCGGCCGGTGCGTTCGGCGATCGCCTCGCTGACCGCGGCGTTGTACTTCAGCGGGTACAGATTGTGGGCGTGCCGCTGCGGGGTGCCGTCGGCGAGCGCCACGTCGTCGGGCAGCCCTTCGCCGAAGTCGGTCTTGAAGACTGCCACGCCGTCGTCGAGGAGGTCGCCGTGCAGTTGCTGCCACCACCGCCGGGCGGCGGGATTGGTGAAATCCACCAGGGCACGGGGCCGACCATCGGGGGTGGGGGTGCCCCGGAGGTGCGCCACGGCACCGGAGGCGTCGCGGACGAGGTAGCCCTGCGCCTCCGCCTCCGAGTACCGGGGGGAGACCGGGTCGATGTACGGCACCTCCCATACCGATAGGCGGCAGCCGTACCCGTCCAGCGTCTTCACCAGCTCGCGCCGGTCGCCGAAGCGGTCGGTGTTCCAGACGAAGTCGGTGTTCAGCCGGTCCACGACCAGCCAGTCCGGATCGAGGTGCAGCACGTCGCAGGGCACGCCGTGCTCGACCATGCCCCGCGCGACCTGCTCCATCTCCTCGCGGGAGTGGTACCGGCAGCGGCCCATCCAGTACCCGAACGCCCACAGCGGCGGGCGTGTCCCCCGTCCGGTCAGCGCGGTGTAGTCGCCGAGTCGGACGGCCGGGTCGGGGTCAACGGACACGTACAGGTCGAGTGCCTCGTCGGTGGCTTCGAGCGCGAGGACGCTCGGCCGGGTGTGCCCGACGTCGGCGGTGACCGTCGCCCCGGTGTTGAGGAAACCGGTGTACCCGGCGGAGGATTGCCAGACCGGGGCGGGCTTGTACGCCATCCCGGTTCCGGTGCCGAGCGCGTCCTCGACGCGCAGCCGCAGCTCCTGCCCGTTCTTGAGCAGCTGGCCGAACTGTTCGCCGAAGCCGGTGATCTCCTCGTCCGGCCCGAGTTCGCAGTGCAGCAGGGTGCTCTCGCCGCCACCGAGTACCGGCGGGGCCATGGGGAACCCGGCGACCTGGCGCAGCCGTTCGGCGGTACGCAGGACGACACGGCCCTCGGCGTCGGTCACCGCCAGGGCGAACGGGAACCGGCTGACCCGTACGCCGACCTGCCCGCCGGTAACCACGATCGCGTCGTCGGTGTCCGCCACCGAAGGTTCGACCGGGTCGGGCCACGGGTCGGTGACGATCCCGAGCCAGGTGGGTTCCTCGTCGAGTACCCGCGCACCGGCCGGTGCCACGACGATGCGGACGGTACGGGGCCCAGCGAAGGAGACAACCACGTGCCACGGTTTCGTGGTCAACGCCGGCAACTCCAGGTCGGGCAGGTTGGGCATGGTCGTCTCCACGCCCTGGTCCAGCAGCGACTCACCGGTCAGCCAACCGGGGATTCCCGGGAGTTGCACGGCGGGGTGGGCGTCAACGGTGAGCCGGACGTGCCGACCGTCGCGGCGTACCCGCCGGACCCGGCGCAGCATGTCGGTCACCGCGACCGGCCCGCCATCGCGGTGTCCACCACCTCGCACAGGCGGCGCAGTCGGGCGGCGGCGTTGTTGGTGAGGTCGGCCTCCACGTCCGACGAGCCGATGCAGGACGCCCAGACGGCGCGACCGGCGAGGAACCCGGAGGCGCCTTCGGCGCACGCGAGCCGGACGGCGTCGGGGAAGACGTCCTGGGGTACGCCCGAGGAGAGCACGACCCAGGGGCCGTCCACCGCCTCGGTGATCTGCGCGCAGCGGCGCCGGATCTCGTCCGGGTCGCCCTGGCCGCGCAGCGGCACCTCGGCCTTGTACAGGTCGGTGCCACGTGCGCCGAGCTCCTTCGCGGCGGCGAGTACGCCCTCGTCCCAGTCCCACTCGCGACCGTCGAGCGGCTTGCGGGACACCGGTTCGACGATGCTGATCAGCCCGGCCCGGCGGCACTCGTCGGCGAACTGCTCGACCATGGCGATCCGCGCACCGGGGTCGGTATCGGGCCGGTAGAGCACGAGTAGCTTCGCGGCCACCGCGCCCTGGCGGCGTACCCGCTCAGGCACCACGTCCGGGTCGATGTCCACCTCGCCGACCAGCTCGCCGTGCGCCGGGTGGAACCGGTCGGCTGCGGCGATGAGCGCGCAGCCGGGGGCGACGGCCCGCTCCTCGACGACCCGGTCGAACGCGAACTGCCGGTCGACCAGCACGGCGGACGCGTACGGCGTGAGGATGCGGGCGGCGGCGAGCTTGAACGCGGTCACCTGTTCGTCGCCGACCGGCTCCGACTGGTGCTCGGCGAACATGGCGCGCATCGCCTCGCGCTGGTCGATGGCGAGCATGGCGTATCCACCAGACGGACGGCGCAGTACGGACAGGTCCGGTACCGATGAGGCGGTGGGGATGCCTGAACTCACAGGTGCTACTCCTGTCGATTCGGAAAGAGACCGTCCAGAGCGGACAGTGCCTGGTCGTGCGTCGGGATGGCCGAGCGGCCGTCGACGCCACGGCAGGACAGTGCGGCGACCACGTTGGCGTAGCGGAGGCAGCCGGGCAGCGGTAGGTCGCGGACCCACGCCGCGAGCAGGGCGCCGTGGAACACGTCCCCGGCGCCCAGGGTGCTCACCACGTCGACGGGCAGGCCGGGTGCCTCCACCAGCGGCGCACCGTCGCCGGCGGCGACGGAGCCGGCCGAGCCGTGGGTGGCCACCACGGTGTGTGCGCCCTCCGTGAGCGCACGCCCCAGGAGGTCGGTGACGGGCAGTTCACCGTAGCGGGCGACGAGCGCCTCGACCGTGGGCACGTACAGCTCGACGTCCCGCAGGTCGAGGCCGGGGATTGGGTTGCCCGCGTCGACGGAGACGGCAGGCCGGCTGTCCGGCGGGAACCGGTCGAGGAGGTGGCGGGCCACCGGCCAGCCGCGGTGGTCGACGTGGACCCACGCGGCTCCGGCCAGTTGGTCGACCATCTCGGGGGTGGGGTCCAGCGGCGGCACGTTGCGGGTACAGATGGCGCGGGTCGCGCGGGAACGGTCGATGACGATCACGCTCGCCTGCGATGGTTGGCCCGCGACGACGCGCAAGCCGGAGACGTCGACGCCTTCGGCGCGCAGGCCCGCGACGATCCGCTCCCCTTCCTCGTCGTCGCCGACCGCGCCGACGAACGCGGTGGGTACGCCCAGCCGGGACGCCGCGACGGCGGCGGTGGCCGCCGGTCCACCACCGGCGTATCGGACCGCCTCGGCGATCTGCCGCTGGTTCGGCTCTGGGAAGTGCTCGACGATGGTGATGGCGTCGTAGGTGGCGGCCCCGACGAAGACGATCCGGGGTAGCGAGGCGGTGCCCGCCATCAGTGCCTCCTCAACGGCGGCGGCAGGACTCCGACGGTGTGGAATCCAGGACAACGTTCTCTGTTTGAAATCAAACACATTGCTTGTAGAAAGTCAACAGACTGCTTTCTCGCGGCCACATCGTCGGCCTGCTGGACAGCCCGTAGTGGCGCAGGATCGCGGCGTACATCCACCCGGCTCGTGGCCGTCGGCGGGGGCCATCCACCGTCCGCAGAACCACCGGCTCGGGCCAGGCCGCTACTCCCGGTCGCTACTCGCCTCCGCCACGATGATCTCGACCCCGTGGGACGCGAGGCGCTCCGCCACCTTCGGCGCCGGGAACGCGTCCGTGACCAGCCGGTCGACCCGGCCCAGTTCGCAGAGGCGGATCGGGGCCAACCGCTGGAACTTGTCGTGGTCGGCCAGGAGTACGACGGTGTCCGCGATATCCATCAACGCGAGCTTGGTCTCCCGCTCGATGTCCGCGTGCACGTATATCCCTTCCGAGTCGATCGCCGCCGCACCCATGAAGGCCGTTCGAACCCGAAGCCGCCGGGCCGCCTGCACCGTCATCGTGCCGACGAACGCCTGGCTCAGTGCGTGCAGTTCACCGCCGAGCCCGATGACCCTGATCCCTGGGCGGTGCAGCAGGTGGGAGACGAGCGGTACGGAATGGGTCACCACGGCCCCCCCGAAGGTCTCCGGGAGCGAGGTCGCGAACTCGTAGGTGGTCGTCCCGGCGTCGACGACGATCACCTCGTCGGGCTGCAGCAGCTCGACCGCGCGGAGCGCGATCCGGCGCTTGCGACCGGCTTGCTCGCCAGCCCTCGCGATGAAGCTGGGGGTCTGCAACGTGCCGTGCGGCAGGCTGACGCCACCGTGGACCATGCGGACTTCACCTTGCTCAGCGAGGATCCGGAGGTCCCTACGCACGGTCATGTCGCTGACGCTCAACGCCTGGGCGAGCTCTGACACCGAGAGGAACCCGCTCGTGCGCAACGCGCTGACGATCCGTTGGCGGCGCGCCGGCGCCGAGTTGTACCGCAGGCCGTCTTCCAGCACCTCGGTCCCCTTTCCGTAAAGCGGGATGCTACACAAGGTTTGTTGACTTTCCAAAATCTCTTGTTAACCTTGCCACAAGCGCATCCCGGGTAACACGTAACACGTGCATCACGAAGAGCGTGTCGGACAACAACCGGCCGTTCGATATGAGCAGAACCTGCGACGACGGGCCGACACCACCCCCGGCTACGACTGCGTCCCGAACCGTTCAGGTAGGGCGAGCCTCCAAGCCGGTCGCGCCGCCAGAGGGAGACCACGTGACAGCACCCGCTGCCCGCCGGGCCACCACACCGCCACCCGAGCTTCGGTCACACCTGCGGTCGTCCAGGCATTCGTCAACAAGGAGGAGCCCGACATGGCACGCGTGGTGATGATCCCGACGGCACGCCCGACCTTCCGGGTCGACGTCGCACGCAGCCTGGCCGACGCGGCGCGTACCGCACTGGTCGAGCTGGGCGCCGAGGTGTCCGGCCCGGTCGACCTGGTGATGACGCCCGAGGACGTCGAGGCGGCAACCGCCTGGATCGACCCCTCGGCCGACCTCGTGGTCAACGTATGCGCCTCCTTCTCGGACGCGACCCCGGCGCTGCGGCTCTACCGCGACCTGGACAAGCCCGTCCTGCTATGGACGTTCCACGAGCCCGGCCCCGTGGGTGACCGGCTCTGGCTGAACTCCCTCTGCGGCGCCAACCTCTTCGGGCACGCCCTCGTCCGAGAGGGCGGTGCGGTGCGGCTGTTGTACGGCCACCCGGACCAGCCAGAGGTACGGGAGACCCTGCGCGCCTCCCTGCGCGGCGAGCTTCCCCAGGTCGAGGCGCTGCCTGTGCGACCCGGCGAACGCGCCGACACCGAGGCCGTACGCGCCGCCCTGGCCTCGCTGCGCGGCCAGCGGATCGGGCTGATCGGCGAGGCGCCTGCCGGGTTCACCCCCAGCGAGTACGACCCGGCCCTGCTGGACCGGCTCTTCGGCCTCACCGTCGAGGAGTTCCCGGTCGAGAGCTTCCTCGACCGCGTACGCGACGTCGACCCGGCCGAGGCCGAGCAGGAGGTGACCCGCGCAGAGCAGGCGCAGCCCAGCCTGAAGACGCTGGACCGCGAGCAGGTGACCACGTCGGCGAGCATCACCACCACGCTACAGGCGTGGACCGGGAAGTCCGCGCTGGCCGCCGTCGCGGTCCGCTGCTGGCCGGAGTTCCCCACCCAGCTCGGCGCCTGCCCCTGCTCGTCGCTGTCCCGGGTCGCCGACCTCGGCACGCCGACCACGTGCGAGCGGGATGTGTACGGCGCCGTGACGATGCTGCTGCTGCAGTCCCTCGGTGCCGGGATGAGCTACCTCGTCGACACCGTCGACCTGGACGAGGAGAACGACATCGTCCGGTTCTGGCACTGCGGATCGGCGGCAACGGCGCTCGCCGCCGACCCGAGCGACGCGGGACAGTACGTGCACTGCAACCGGCGCCTCGGGGTCGCCGGCAACTTCCCGCTACGCACCGGACCGGTGATCGTCGCCCGCCTCACCGAGGACCCTGACCAGCCGTCCGGCCTCCGGCTCCTCCTCACCGCCGGTGAGTCGCTGCCCGAACCCAACCGGTTCCAGGGCAACACCGCCGCCGTACGCCTGGACGTGCCCGCCCGCCAAGCGGTGCACAACCTGGTCACGGGTGGTTTCCCGCACCACACCGTGCTCGGCTTCCGGGACGTCCGGCCCCAGTTGCGTACCGCCGCCGACCTCGTCGGCATCCCCGTCGTGGAGTGGTAGCCCCGCCCACGCCCCTCAAGGAGGAATCATGACGCACCACCCCATACCCCAGGTGACCCGGCGAGGTCTGCTCATGGCGCTCGGGCTCGCCAGCGCCGCTGTTCCCCTGGCCGCCTGTGGCGGTCCCGGCGGTGGCTCGAAGGCCGGCGGCGGTAAGGAGAAGCTGCCCACCGGCCCCGTCAAGGGCGACATCTCCTTCGCCCACTGGCGCGCCGAGGACCAGAAAGTCTTCGACCAGGTGATCGCGGACTTCGCCAAGCAGCACTCCGGGGTCACGGTGAAGCAGGACATCGCCCCGTCCAACGACTACCAGTCCACGGCTCTGCAGAAGATCCGCAGCGGTAACGTCGGCGACGCGTTCGTCGCGTTCCGCGGCGCGCAGTTCGTGGACATGGTCAAGGCCGGCCTGTACGCCGACCTGTCCGACCAGGACCTCGTGAAGCGGTACAACAAGAACCTCATCGAGCCGGGCAGCAGCGACGGCAAGCAATACGGCCTGCCGTACCAGCTCGTGTTCAACATGCCGGTGGTCAACAAGGACGCGCTCGACAAGGCCGGCGTGACCGAGCTGCCGAAGGACTGGGACGGCTGGCTCGCGATGTGCGACAAGCTCAAGACGGCCGGTTTCGCGCCCCTCGCCTGGCCAGGCGGCGAGGTCGCCAACGCGGGGCACCTGTTCAACTCGATGGTGATGAACAACGCGCCGTCGGACGACATGTGCGCCAAGATCGAAAAGGGCGAGTACAAGTGCACCGATGACTGGTACCTGCAGACCCTGAAGCAGTACGAGCAGATGCGGCCGTACTTCCAGCCGAACTCGACCGGTACCGCCGTGGAGCCGGCGCAGCAGATGTTCGCGCAGGGCAAGGCGGCGATGCTCGCCACCGGCTCGTTCCACATCGTGGCGGTACGCGCGCAGGGCGCCAAGTTCCCCGTGGACCTGGTCTCACCGATCACGGTCAGCGCCGACAAGATGAAGCACGAGGGCATCCACAACGCCACGTTCATCCTGGGCGTGAACACCGCCTCGGACAACAAGGCGACCGCACTCGCGTGGCTGGACTTCCTCTCGCAGTCCGACCCGGCGTCGACCTACGCCAACGGCACCGTGCAGCACCTGACGCTCAACGACGTCAAGTACACCAACCCGGACCTGGACGCGACATCGCCGTGGCTGACGAAGAAGACGCTGCTGGCGCCGCGCTTCCAGTTCAAGGACCTCGACATCCGCAACGCCGTCGAAGGCGCCTGCATCGAGGTGGTCGCCGGTGCGTCGCCAGCGCAGGCGGCGGAGAAGGCGCAGCGTATCGTCCAGCAGCGCATCGGCTGAACTGTCCGCACGGCGGCGGGACCGGCGCCCGCACGTACCGCCGCCGTGCTCCTTCCCGGGAAGGTACCCAAAGGTGAAAGAGATGACGGTCACCGCATCCGGCGTCACGACGGATGCGGCCGGTGCCAACCGGCAGATCGGTGCGGACGGCGCCGGGTCGGGGCGGAAGCGTCGCGGCGGTAGGCCCTGGACACATGCTGCGCTGTACCTGTTCCCGCTGCCGGCTGTGGTGCTCTACGTGATCTTCTTCGTCGTGCCGGTGGTGAACGCGCTGCAGTACGCGGGTACCGACTGGGACGGGTTCAGCCTCGACTACCAGAACGTGGGGCTCGCGAACCTGACCAAGCTGGCGACCAACGACGACCTGTTCAGCAACGCGCTGGGCAACAATCTCCGGTTCATGCTCGTCGTGGTGATGCTGCAGACGTTCCTGTCGCTGCTGCTGGCGATCTTCCTGGTGAAGAACACCCGCGCCTCGATCTTCCTGCGGGCGCTGTACTTCCTTCCCACCATCCTCTCCTCGGTCTCGGTCGCCTTCGTGTGGCGGTTCATGTACGACCCGAACTACGGGCTGCTGAACAAGACGCTCGAGGCGGTGGGGCTCGACGGGTTGCAGTCGTCGTACCTCGGCAACTCGACGTTCGCGATCTACTGGGTAGCGCTCACCCAGGTGTGGTTCCACACCGGGCAGCTGATGGTCGTCTACATCGCCGGACTGCAGTCGATCCCCGTTGAGCTGTACGAGTCGGCGGAGATGGACGGGGCGTCGAAGTGGCAGGTGTTCCGCCACCTGACCTGGCCCATGATCGCCCCGGCCACCGCGATCGTGGTCGCATACACCACCATCCAGTCGTTCAAGGCGTTCGACCTGATCGTCGGTCTCGGCGGTAATCCGCCGCGCCAGTCGCTCGACATCCTCTCGACGCGGATCTACACCTCCTTCGCCAACTCCGAGTTCGGCTACGCCGCCGCGGAGTCGGTGGTGTTCATGGCGGTGATCGCCGTCGTCACCCTGGCGCAACGTTGGGCGCTCCGCACCAGCCGGAAAGACGTCTAAGGAGACCGACATGCGAGACCAGCTCGGCCGCCGCGCCATCCTCGCCGTCTACGCGGTGCTGATCCTGGCGCCACTCCTGGTCGTGCTCCTCGGCTCCTTCAAGAGCACCCCGGAGCTGTTCGCCAACCCGTTCACGCCGCCGTCGCACCTCTCGTTCGACAACTACTCGACGGTACTAGGGGAAAAACACCTCGACCACGCGTTCGTCAACAGCGCGATCGTGACCGCCTGCTCGGTCACCATCACCCTGTTCCTGGCGAGCCTCGCCGCGTACGGCACGGCCCGGATCCCGGGCTGGCGCGGCTGGCTGATCTTCGGGTTCCTGGTGCTCGGCATGTCGGTGCCGGCGCAGGCGAACATGATCCCGCAGTACGTGCTCTTCGACCGTCTGGGTCTACTCGACAGCCTGACCGGGCTGGTCCTGATCAACATCGTCACGGGGCTCCCGGTAGCGGTGTTCATCCTCGGTGGATTCATGCGTACCCTGCCACGCGAGATCTACGAGGCGACCTCGATCGACGGGGCCGGGCCCTGGCGTACCTACCGGTCTGTGGTGCTGCCGCTGTCGATGCCGTCTATCGCCGCGACGGCGATCTTCCTCTTCGTCATCCACTGGAATGAACTGCTGTACCCGCTGCTGTTCATCCAGTCGCCGGAGAAGCGGACCCTGCCGCTGGCGCTGCTGTCGTTCACCGGTGAGTTCCTCACCGAGTACCCGCTGCTCTTCACCGGTGTGATCATCTCGTCAACGCCGATGGTGATCGCGTACGTGCTGCTCCAGCGCTACTTCGTCAGCGGCATGACCGCCGGCGCGGTCAAGGGATGAGGCCGTGATCCAGCGCGGCCATGGCTGCTCTCAGCTGGCGCTGCGATGGCGGCTCGGCGACGAAGACGTCCTCACCGTGTTTGACGACGAGTGCGCCTTCTGCCTCAAGGGACCGAACGGCTTCACGCACTGACGGCCGGCTCACGCGCAGCGTGGCCGCGAGTTCGCGCTCGGGCGGAAGCTGGTCACCTGGCTTCAGGCGCCGCTCTCTGAGTACGCCAAGAATCTCGCCTCGGACGCGAGTTCAGGCCCCCTTGACCGACAGCGTGCCAAGCAGGCCGCTGGCGCCGCCACGCAGCCCCTGATCCGTAGCTGTCATGGCATTCCAATCCGCCGTTGACATGCAAGCTAGTGTAGGTCATTCTGACGGAGGTCAGACCACTTACCGCGATCATGGGGACAGGGATGGCAGACACGAATCCGGATTTTTTAGCGCACCTGGACGGTGATGCTGTGGCCGTAGCCGTGAAGGACGTCGAGCCGGGGCAGGCCCACGTGGGTTACCTCGATGACAGCGCACCCGCGGCGATCGACGTCACCGCGTCGATCCCGTTGGGGCACAAGGTGGCACTGCGGGCCGTCGCCGCCGGCGACGATGTCATCGAGTACGGGCTGCGCATTGGCATCGCGAGCGCCGACATCAGCAAGGGTGACTACGTTCACACCCACAACGTGAGGAGTGCCCGGTGGCAGAACAGCGTCGCCTGACCGGCTACCGCCGGCCCAACGGATCGGTCGGTATCCGCAACCACGTCGCCATCCTTCCCGTGGACGACCTGTCGAACGCGGCGGCGGAGGGCATCGCCTCCCTCGTCCCGGGAACGCTGGCCCTGCCGCACGCCTTCGGACGCCTGCAGTTCGGCGATGACCTGGACCTCACCTTCCGCACCCTCATCGGCGTGGGCGCGAACCCGAACGTCGCGGCCGTGATCGTGATCGGCATCGAGCCGAACTGGACCAACCGCATCGTGGAGGGCATCGCCAAGACCCGCAAACCGGTCGAGGGGTTCTCCATCGAGGGATCCGGAGACCTGAAGATCATCGAGCGGGCGTCGCGGCTCGCCAAGCAGTACCTCCAGGACGCCAGCGAACTGACCCGGGAACCGGTCGAACGCTCGGAGATCCTCCTGACCACCAAGGACGGCGAATCCGACACGACCACCGGACTG
Organism: Micromonospora sp. SL1-18; assembly: GCF_047921505.1. Classification (NCBI taxonomy): domain Bacteria; kingdom Bacillati; phylum Actinomycetota; class Actinomycetes; order Micromonosporales; family Micromonosporaceae; genus Micromonospora; species Micromonospora sp. SL1-18. Next base: position 13,009 of record NZ_JBLROA010000052.1, read on the forward strand.
GGCTCATGCCGGATCACGGCGTACCTGAGTGACCGATGGGTCGACGCCGGCGGCACAATGATCTTCGGAGAGACCAGCGAACTGACCGGCGGCGAACACCTGATCGCCGAACGTTGCATCAACGACGAGGTCCGCGCCCGCTTCCAAGGGTTCTACGACGACTACATCGCGATGATCGAGGCGACCGGCGCCAACCTGCTGGGATCCCAACCCACCCAGGGCAACATCGCCGGCGGCCTGTCGACCATCGAGGAAAAGGCACTGGGCAACATCGTCAAGACCGGCACCGCACCCATCGTGGGCGCACTGGCACCCGCCGAAGCTCCGGAACGACCCGGACTCCACTTCATGGACACCTCCTCCGCCGCAGCCGAGTGCGTCACCCTGATGGCCGCCGGCGGAGGCGTCCTCAACCTGTTCCCCACCGGACAGGGCAACGTCATCGGCAACCCCATCCAACCCGTAATCAAGATCACCGCAAACCCGAAGACCGCCGCGTCGATGTCCGACCACATCGACGTCGACTGCTCCGGCCTGCTGACCCGTGGCCAGTCCGTGGAAGAGGCCGGTGACCAGCTCATCGACCTCGTCGAGCGTACGATCAACGGCCGCCTGACCGCCGCCGAATCGCTCGGACACCGCGAATTCACCATCACCAAGCTATACCGAAGCGCATAAACAGAATTGCGGCTCCCGCTGCGGGCCCTCGACACATCTTGCCTGAGCACGGTCGTGCCGTATCGAGGGCCCGCGCGCGGGGATGGTATTCATCTTGTCGCTATGGCGAAGAGGCGGATGCCGGTCTCTCTCCTGAGCCAGCCGTCGGGAGTCGCACCGCCTGGACGGTCCTGCCCGCCGCCAGTGGCACGAACACCGCGTACAGATACCGCGCCGCGACACGCCGCCCGGACTGGGCATTGAGATATGAAGTCTTCGCCACCAGGTCACCACCGGCCGGCGGCGTCCCGTTCGTCCAGTTAGTGAACCCGATCGTGAACGACTGCGTGGTCCCGTCGGTGTAGTAGACCGTTCCGATGCCGCTGAACGCCCCGTTCACCCAGTGCCCAAGAACCCCAGCGTGCTGCCCGACCCGGACACCGCGATCGTCTGCCCGCTGGCCACCGCGTTGTCCGGCTGCCCGGCTGGGACATCCGGCCAGGTGAACGTGGCACCGCCCGCGGTAACCGTCCCGCCCGGCGTGATGCCCACGGGTACGAATCACCGTACCCTCCTCGCACGGGAGCGATCAAAGGCGACGAAACATCTGAGCTGCTCGTTGAGCGGCCAGACCAGCATCGTTCAGGAACCGATCGACATCGCGAAGACATGCAGCGAGGTGACGTTCACCGCCGGCGCGGAGCTCACCTTCGGCAACGTCACCGCGGCCACCGTCTTTCGCGGGTCGAGCGGGACGGAGCTGTAATAGACGTTCACGTTGCGGTGCTGGGTCGGGTGACCGGCACGCGGGTTCCAATCGGGAGCGGTCACCGCGATCTCGACACCATCCGGCGCCTTGTTCCCCGTCCAGTCCCCCGAACCGAGGGTGAATGCCTGAGTGGTTCCATCGCTGTAGTAGATGGTGCCCGTTCCGCTACCTGCGCCGTAGGCGCTGGCAGTGAGGAAGCCGAGACGCTGGCCCGATCCGGACACCTCGATGGTCTGGCCTGCGGCGAGCGTATTGTCCGGGCGACCCGAAGGCGCATCAGGCCAGGTGAACGAGATCCCGTCGTGGGTCACCTTCGCGCCGGGCGCGTGCCCCACGCTCGCGAGGGCCTCGTCGGAGTAGGCATTGTTGGCCCCGTCGAAGTTGCCCGAGGCATCACCCGCAGCCCTGCTCGTAGTAGCCACGTTGCCGTATGCGGCAGCGAGTGAGGCGTACGGCACCGTCACCGTCACCGCATCAGAACTTCGCGTCGTACCCTGGGTCGCCTCGTAAACCGCGGTCCCGGACAGTTGGTAGTCGTCCGCTGTCGTGCCCTGCGGCACCGTGACCTGCCACGTCGTGGTCACCGTCTGCCCCGGTGACACGGTCTGGAACGATGCCGGCGAACTCGGCTTCACCGCCCAACCGTCCGGATGCGACAACGTGAGTTCGGCGCCGTGCACCGCGTACGCGCTGTCGTTGGTGAACGCGGTAGTCGCCGTGGCCGTCGTGCCGGGCATGGCGATCGTCGGCGCCGTCGCCGTCAGGTAGCGCGGCCCGATCGCTTTCTTCACCCGGATCGTGTCACTGGCCGCGATGTCCCGCGACGACGTGCCCACCATGATCTTGTAATCACCGGCCGCCATTACCCAGCCCTTCGCCCGGGTGTCCCAGTAGGAAAGATCACGCGGGGTGAGCCGGAAGGTGACCCGCTTCTTCTGCCCTGGCCCGAGCGACACCTTCTGGAAACCCTTGAGCTGCTTGGGCGGCTCACCAACGCCGGACGGCATCTCCACGTAGAGCTGCACCACCTCAGCGCCGGCACGGTGGCCGGTGTTGGTGACGTCGATGCTCACGGTCTCGTGATCGCCCGCCGAGAGCTGCTTCGGCGCGGCCACCAGGTGGCTGAGCGCGAAGGTCGTGTACGCCAGGCCGTACCCGAAGGGGAACAGCGGCTCGATGTCCTGGGCGTCGTACCAGCGGTACCCAACGTGCAGGCCCTCGGAGTAGTACGCCTGGCCATCCACGCCGGGCCATTGCTGCGGCGTGTGCGCAGGGGTGTCCGACTCGTCCTTCGGGAACGTCAACGGCAGCTTGCCCGAGGGGTTCACGTCCCCGAACAGCACCGCCGCGATGGCGTTGCCGTCCTCCTGGCCGGCGTACCAGCCCTCGACCACGGCCTTGACCTTGTCCAGCCACGGCATCGTCACGGCGCTGCCGGTGTGGAGCACCACGATCGTGTTCGGGTTCGCCTCGGCGACCGCGTCGATCACGCCGTCCTGGTCATTGGGGAGGGAAAGGTTGGGTCGATCCGTGCCCTCGCTTTCCACGTCGTTGGCGAAGACGATTGCGACATCGGCGTCCTTCGCTGCCTGCTCGGCCTCGGCGTACTGGCCCGTGCCCGGCGGCTGCCAGCCGAGGTGCACCTGCTCGCCTCCGATGGCGTTGAAGTAGTCGACCTTGAGCTGGTACTTCTGCCCGGCGACCAGGGAGATCGTGCCCTTACGCGTCCGGGGCCCATGGTTGCCGCCGTTGTCGATGACCAGCTTGCCGTCCAGGTAGAGCCAACTGCCGTCGTCACTGTTCAGTGTGAAGGTGTACACGCCGGTCTCCGCCGCGGTCAGCGTGCCGGTCCACTCCGCCGACCAGTGCGTGGCGTTCACACCGGGCCCGGGCGACACGGCGTTGTTGCCGGTCCCCCAGGTGAAGTCGATATTGGGATCGGTACGGGTGAGCACCGGCGAGCCAGAGCGGTTCTCGTTGTTGTAGTACCGACCGAGTAGCCCGTTCCCGCTGCCCGACGGCGGGGTGAGCGCGCTGGACGGGATGGCCGGCGCCCCCTGGGAGCCGCCCGGCGTGTACGTCACCTGCGTGCCGCCGCCCGCGCGTTGTTTGATGCCGTCGTACGGGGTCACGACGTAGGGCGGGATCACATGCGAGCTCCCACCGCCTGCGGTGTACGCGCCGTCACCGCCGTCCGCCCCGATCACCGCGATCGAGTGGGTGGCTTCGGTGCGCAGGGGCAGCGTGGCGTCCGCGTTCTTGAGCAGCACCGTTCCCTGCTCGGCAAGGTCGCGGGCGACCGCCGCGTGCTCCGGTGAGGTCACCACCGTGTTCGGGTTGCCGGTCGGCGGGTGGTCGAACAGGTGGAACCGGAACATCTCCCGGAGCACCCGCCGCACGGCGTCGTCGATGCGCGGCATCGGCACCGTACCCGCCAGCACGGCGGCCTTCAGCTCGGCGTTGTGTTGGGGCTTGGCCTGGTCCATGCCGGCGTTGTAGGAGGCGGCCACGTCGTGGACCGCGCCGAAGTCCGACCGGATGAAGCCAGCGAATTCGTACTCGTTCTTGAACAGGTCGCTCATGAGGTTCGAGTTCGCGCAGGAGTAGTCGCCGTTGATCTGGTTGTACGCGCACATCGCGGTCGCCACGTCGCCGTCGCGTACGCCGGCCTCGAAGGCGGGGAAGTAGATCTCCCGCAGCGTGCGCTCGTCGATGTGCTCATTGATCGACAGGCGATTGCTCTCCTGGTTGTTGGCGGCCAGGTGCTTGATGTCGGCCATCGCCCCGGTCGCCTGGATCGCCTTGATGTTGGCGACGGCGATCTGCGAGACGAGGTGCGGGTCCTCGCCGTACGCCTCGAACGTCCGGCCGTTCTGCGGCACCCGGGCAATGTTGACGTTCGGGCCCTGGGCGACGTGGATGCCCTTGCCCCACGACTCGCTGCCCTGGATGTGTCCGTACCGTGCCGCGACCGAGCGGTCCCACGATGCGGCCACGCCGATGGGTGCGGGTAGCTGGGTCACGCCGCGGAAGCCGCCGGCGACGCCGGCGGGACCGTCCTGAAGTATGAGCCGTGGGATACACAGCCGCGGGATGGCGGGGAAATGGTTCTGGTAGCCGTCCGGGCTGGCGGTCAGGCCGAGCATGGTGATCTTCTCATCCAGCGTCATCCGCGCCAGCACCTGATGCGCCCGTTCGTCGGGTGAGGCCGACGAGCCGACCCAGGGGCAGGGGTCGTCGTCGGTGGAGGCCCCCGCCGCGGTGGGTGTGGCCAGCGTTAACGCGAGCAGGGTGCAGAGGCTGGCGAATAACGCCAGCAGTCGGGGGGTGCGGGTCATGATGCTCTCCTCGTGAACGTCGAGAACGTCGGGATGCAACACGTGTGGCCTTCGGCCAGACCGCCCCACCGGAGGCCCAATCCATTGTGGTATGACCTCGGGCCACTCTTTCCGATCGCGACGCGAGCGTCAAGGGCTGCTCACAATCCGGCCACCGGAGCCGGCGGGGACCGCCGGGAGAGGATGAATTCCCCGTCCGAGGCGTCCCGTGCATCGGGTAGTCATCAGTCCGTCGCTGCGGCTGCGGGAGCCCACGGCATCCCCACGCCCCGATCGATGACGACTCACGCCGGCCCCACCCGGCGTCTCAGGCGCGTTCGAAGCGAATCGCCTGCCCACCGGACGGTGCCAGCGTGAGCTGCAGGACGTCCGATGCTGTGACTTGCCTAGTGCTTTCCACGACCGGCGTTGCGCGCGGGTCGGCGCTCGGTGTTCCGTCGGCATAACAATGAGCGCTCCAGGTGCCGTCTCCGAGGAAATCCAGCGGCAGGTCCACAACCCGTGCCGTTTGATCGGTCATGGCTCCCGTGTACCAGACATCTCCCTTCCGGCGAGCCATGACGACGTGCTGGCCGACGTCCCCGCCGACTGCGCAACTTTCGTCCCATGTGGTCGGCAACGCGTCGAACCATGACAGTTCGGAGGGGCCGTTGAGGAACTGTGTGGGAGGCGCGTACCAGTACAGCCAGGAGAGGGATGAATAGAAGACAGCACCCATGGCGAGCTGGTGCGCCGACGTCGTCTTCAGCCGGGGTTGGAGATAGCAGATCGTAGCGTCCATCGGCCCGTTGAGGTTGCGGGTGTGGGCCAGGGCGACGTTGTGGCGTGCCGTCGGGAAATTCTCGTTGCCCCGTACACCTTCCAGTGTGATGTAGTTGGGCAGCGTGCGTTCCAGCCCAGCCGGCCGCAGGTTGTCGTGCGCGTTGACCAGGAGTTTACCCTCGCCGAACCGGCGGATCGCCTCGAAGATCCAGTCGTTCTGTTGCTGGGTGCCTTCGCGCAGGAAGCCGAACTTGATGCCGGAGATTCCCCATTGCTGGTACAGCTCGACGATCTGATTGAGCTGCCGTTCCGCAGCGATGCGGTTGACATAAACCGTGATGCCTACACCACGTTCCTTGCCGTAGGCGATGACCTGCTGCAGGTCGAGGGCGTCGATGGGTTTCGTGGCGTCGGAGTTGCTGCTGCCCTCCGGGCCGTACTAGCCCGCGTCAAAGTGGACGTACTGGAGATTGCGTGCGACGGCGAAGTCTACGCCCTGGATGCCGGCCAGCGTGCTGAGACCGGTGCGGAAGGCCTTCCCGGGCCGGATCCACGATGTGTCGCCGAGGATGTTGGGCCGGCCGAGAAGGGTAACGAGGTCGGCGTTGTTCGCCAGTTCGGAGGCGTTGGCGCCCACGGTGACCGTGCGCCACGGGGTCTCGAAGGGCAACGCGACCAGGAAAGACGAGCTGGAGGGCCCGCCACCGCGCTGGGCTGACGTGGCAAGGTACGCCCCGAGGGTGTCCTGTGCGCCCACGACCGATGACAGCAGCAACCGCGGGTAGTGCTCACGTGCGGATTCGGCGAGGCTGATTCGGGCCCCGCTGGGCACTTCGACCGTGACGGGTATGTCGGCGAGGCGGCCGACATCGCTCACGCCGTTGCTGGTCTGGGGAATCGCGTGGGCGGGGACACGAGAGTAGTCGCTTTCATCGCGGCTGGCCCACACGAGGGAGCCGGGCTGCAACCTGTACTCGGTGGTTTCCCCGTCGATCCATAGGGCAGCCTTGGGTGCACGCAGCAATACGAACCGGATTGCAGCGCCCTGGTTGTAGGCACGGGCGACGATTTGGAAGTCGATCCCGCGTTCCTCGTCGGAGAAGACGAGGTTGAGTTCGCGGTGATCGGTGCTCAGCTCCGCGAACCGCCCGTACGGTGGCGCCCACGAGCCGGATGACGCGGTGAGGGCTCCGTCGAGCAGCCTAGCGCCCGCGCCGAGTGGCTCCCCCTCGCCCACCATCCGCAGACCCAGTGGTGAACGCAGTACAACCTCGACGTTGTCGTGCACGACGGACCAGAACAGGCCTGCGGGCGTGTGGAAGACCTTGACCAGCAACCGCCCGTCGGGGGACTTCACCACCCGGGGGGCGCCGATGCCGGCTGAGGCGGGACCTGCCAGCGACAGCGGGAGGGCGGCGGCTCCACCGACGGCGGTTGCCTTGAGAACGGTGCGGCGGGATATCCCGCGGATCTGCTCAGGCACGATTCCTCCTGCCTTACGGCCATGGGTAGCGATCGGGCTTGCAGCACCCGCAGCGAAAGCGTCTGCCCACCGCAGGCTATGCGAGATAAACGTCGATGGCAAGATTTATTAATAAAAAATGTTTACATCTACAGATGCCATCGATGCTGCGGGGGCTGGCGGTGGGTGTGACGTAGGCTGCGCCCCTCCTCGCCGAGCTCCACGGTGGTTGGCTGCCCGGAGGATTGCCACAAGCCACCAAGCTCCTCACCGACCTGCTCCCCACCGGCCGACCCACCCGCCAGTGCTGCCTGTCCCCCGGTCCCCCGTCGTGCGGGGGCCGACACTCCCTCATCCGGCCGCGGACACGGCCGGGACAGGTCAACACGGCTCCCTGCCTGAAAATTGACGGTGATCGGGTCCTGATTCGACCGGCGTATCGATCGGTTTGGTGCAACGATGGAGGCGTGAGAACTGCGAAAACTGCTGCACCTGCCATCTCGCCGCTTGCTGGCGAGCCGATTAGACGTGCCGATGCCGAACGGCTCGCGGGAGTACTGAAGGCGGTCGCCGACCCCGCCCGGCTGCGACTGCTCAGTCTGATCCAGTCCGCTCCCGAAGGCGAGGCGTCCGTGAGTGACCTCACCGCGCCGCTCGGTCTCTCCCAGCCGACCGTGAGTCATCACCTCCGGATCCTCACCGAGGCCGGCCTCCTCGAACGCGAGAAGCGTGGCGTCTGGGCGTACTACCGCCTCGTGCCATCCGCGATCGCGGCGATCGCCGACCTGTTGACCCCACCCCGCAAACGGGCGACGAAGAAGGCCCGCTGAGCGACACCGTGGTCGCGGGGCAGCGACGCCGGTATGGCGCCCGTGGGCACCCAGCCGGCGTCGCTGCCCAATAAGCCGCTTTTCAACCCGTGGCAATAGATGACCCATTGGGCATCGTTGGTTGGCCGTGTCCGACCTCCGACGGCCCGGGTCCTTCCCCTGAACCAGGGCTTGCATCTGATACCCAGGTACAGGCTTACCCTCGTTGCATGAGCGACCAACATGTCACGACGGATGACTCCTGGGTGCCGGATTCGTGCACCCTGCCGACCGCCGAACGGCCTCTGCGGCTCGCCGAGTTCGATCAGTTCTTCCGGGATGCGGTGCGGGGTAGCGAGCGTTTGTCGGCGCAGCATCTGCGGTTGCAGCTGGACGGCGCGGAGCAGGTCGAACAGACGGCTCGGGATCTGGCGACCCGTGAATCATCGTGCTGCTCATTCTTCACGTTCGACATAGCGCGACCTGACGTGCACTCGCTGACGCTGGACGTTCGGGTACCGGCGGCACACATCGACGTGCTTGATGCCCTAGCCCAGCGGGCTGTCCGGGTTCAGCGATGAGCGGATCCGGGCTACGCAGCGGCCAGCTCGCCGACGCGGCCGGGGTCAACCTGCAAACCCTGCGCTACTACGAGCGCCGGGGACTGCTCACCTCACCGCAACGATCGCCGGGCGGACATCGGCTCTACCCGCCCGACACCGTCACCCTGCTGCGGATCATCAAGACCGCACAACGCCTCGGCTTCACCCTCAACGAGGTCGCCGACCTGCTCGCCGCCGGCCAACATCAGCACAGCGGCCGACCCGACACCGGCCTCCAGGCACGAGCCAAGGCCAAGCTCGCCGAGGTGGAACAGAAGGTGGCAGACCTAACCGTCATCCGCGACACCCTGCGCGCCGCCATCTCGGCCGGCTGCGACGACCTGGTCGCCTGTGCCAGCAGCAACTGCTGCCCCCTGCCGTTTGCTGAACTCGCCGAAAGGAAGGAACGAGCGTGCCGACACCTGCTAACTGGCTGCCCCGCATGCTCCCCTCCGGCATGACCGGACTCGCGGGAGCCGCCTGTGCCGCCTGCTGCGTGCTGCCGCCACTGCTGGCCGCCGGGGTCCTCGGTGGCGCCGGCTGGGCCACCGTCAACCGTTTCCTTCCCGGCGTCGCCGTCGCCCTGGCCGTGCTCGCCGGCCTGTCCTGGTGGTGGGCCAGCAAACGCCGCCACACCACCGGCTGCGCCGGCGGCAACTGCTCCTGCGGGCAAGAGGCACAGCACCAGCGCCAGGTAGTCACAATTCGGTCCGACGCATGACGATTATCCGTTCGATCCTGCTGTTCCTGCTCGGGAACGGCCCTTGACCCCTGCTCACACTGCGAGGGCGTGCCGGAACCGGGCCCAGACGGGGTGTGTAGGGGGCCTGTTGTCGGGGGATCACCCGCCTGGGAGGTGTGTGATGGGCGATGGCAAGCGGGGGCTGCCCGGGCAGGTCCGGGGGCCGGCCGGGTGGGGTGGGCCGGTCGCCGAGCCGGGCGGCCGAGCGGGTCAGCGATGACCTACGTGGTCCGCCATCTGCCGGAGCTGCCGCTGGGGGTGTTCGACGCGGACCGGGTGGATGCCAGCGGTGAGGCGTACGTGTTGGGGCACACCCCGGACGCGGCGCTGAGGTTGGCCAGCGCGGCCGGCACCCTCGCGCTGGTCGGCGTGGGGCCGGCGGACCGGCTGCGGCGGCGGCCGTGGATGTCACTGCTGGCCGTCGCCAAGACCGCCGGGGACGCTGCCGCCGGCGGGTGGTTGTTCGCCGAACAGGTCACGAAGCATCGCCGGCTGTGCGGCTGGTGCACCCTCGCTGCGGTGGCCAACCTGGCGGCGCTGCCGTTCACGCTGAGCGAGGCGCGGCAGGCGTGGCACGCGCTGCGCCAGCACGGTTCGTGACCGGCCAGGACCCCGCGACCCGGCACCGCCGGACCGGGACGGTGGTGGTCGTGGGTGGCGGGCACAACGGGCTGGTGGCCGGCTGCTACCTGGCCCGGGCCGGCTGGCACGTGCTGGTGCTGGAGCAGTCGGGCAAGCTCGGCGGCGGGTCGCGCACGGACGAGCTGGTGCCGGGTTACCGGTTCAACACGCACGCCGCCGCCCACAACATCATCAACGCCACCGACATCGTGGACGACCTGCGGCTGGGCGAGGCGGGGCTGGTCTACCGGGAGATGGATCCGTTCTCGGTGGCGGTGTTCACCGACGGCGCCATCGTACGGTTCCATCGCAGCGTGGCGGCGACCGTGGACTCGATCGCCGAGGTCGACCGGGCCGAGGCGGACAGCTACGCGGCCTGGATCCGCCAGGCCATGCCGCTGGTCACCACGATGCGGGCGGCCATCGACGCCGGCGGGATGAGGCGACTGCCGCGGCTACTGGCTAGCACTGCCCGGGCCCTCGCGCGCAACGGCGGTCCGCTCGGCCTGGCCAGTACCCTGCTGTCGCCGTACGGGCGGTTGCTGACCGAACGGTTCGCCACCGAGTACGTGCGCGGCCCGGTCGCGGCGTTCGCGGCGCACGCCTCGGCCGGCCCGGATCAGGTGGGTGGGGCCACATTCGCGCTGTGGCAGGCGTTCTACCACCAGATCGGGCAGTGGCATCCGCTTGGCGGGTCGCAGGCCCTCGCCGACGCCCTCGCCATGCGGTTGGCCTCGTACGGTGGGACGTGGCGGGTGGACGCCCCGGTGGCCCGGATCCTGCGCACCACCGCCCCGGTCGACCGGGTCGTCGGCGTGGAGTTGGAGTCCGGGGAGCGTATCGACGCCGACGCGGTGGTGGCCGCGGTCGATCCGCGGATGGCCCTGCTGAAGCTGCTCGACCCACCGTTGTCCGGCCCGTCTGCGAACCGGCTGCGGGCCGCGGCCCGCAGCAACCCGGTGCAGTCCCTGGTGCTCCTGGCCACCACCGCGCCTCCGCCCTACCCCCATGCTCGAGCGGGTGACTGGAACGGCCTGCAGTCGTACGTGGACAGCATTGGCTCGCTGGCCGACGGGTTCGCCCAAGCACAGGCCCGCCGGCTGCCGGCCGATCCGGTGCCCACGTACGCATTCACGCCGACGGCCCTGGACGACAGCCTCGCGCCACCCGACCGGCACACCGTCTACCTGGCCTGCCCCTGCGCCCCGTACGAGGTACGGGGTGGCTGGGGCCGGGTGCGGGACGAGTTCGCCGACCGAATGATCGCCACGGTCGAGGCGCGGGCACCCGGCTTCACCGCCACCATTCTGGACCGAGTCGTGCACACCCCCGAGGACATGGCCCGGCAGCTACGCTGGCCCGGCGCCCACCCGATGCACCTGGACATCAGCCTCGACCAGCTCGGCCCGCTACGCCCCACCCGGGCCCTCGCGTCCCACCTCACCCCCGTCCGCGGCCTGGTCATCTCCGGCGCCGGCACCGCACCGGTGGGTGGCATCGCCGGCATCCCCGGCCGGGCCGCCGCCCACGCCCTGATCAAGGCGTGGCGGTGAGCTACCCGGCGTAGTACGGGATGTTGACATCCTTCCGGTCCTGAAGGGGCCGGGATCCCACGGTCACCCGAGAGGTTTACAGGGCACGACACCGCACGTGGGGGGCGGCGCTTTCCCCCACCAACCCGCTTGGCAGTTCGGCTATCCTCGGGCGGGGCGCGCATGCCTGCCAGCGACCGGCATGAAGAACTGGGCGGCCGTGAGTTGGATGCCGTAGGACCAGGTGGGGTAGGCGTGGGTGGCGGCGGCGAGCCGACCGGTGAACATCCGGGTCTCCATCGCCAGTGCCGGTTCGTGGATCATCTCTCCGGCGCGGGCGGCGACGATGGTGGCGCCCAGGATCCGCCCGCCGCCAAGGTTGCGTAGCAGTGGGCGAGGGCCGGCGAGCAGTTTGACGAAACCCTGGGTGCGGTCGGCGGCGACAGCCCGGTCCATGTCGGTCATGGGCAGCCAGGCCACCCGTGCGCCGCGCGGGGCGGCTTGGGCTTCGGTCAGACCGACCCGGGCAACCTCCGGGTCGGTGAAGGTCACCCACGGGGTGGCCGACGGGTCGTAACGGCGCCGACGCCGACGCGACAGGGCATTGCCGGCGGCGATGCGGCCCATATGGAACGCAGCATGGGTGAACGGCAACCGGCCGGTAACATCCCCGGCGGCATAGACGCCCGCCGCGGTGGTGGCAAGATGGTCATCGGTGACGACGTAGCCGCGCTCGTTGACGGCCACACCGACGGCAGACAGGCCCAGGCCGTCGGTGACCGGGGTACGGCCGACCGCCACCAACAGCCGCTGCGCGGTGACGGTGCCGCCGTCGCGCAGCGCCAGCCGCACCCCACCGGCCGGGTCGGTGGCGACCTCGTCGACGCGGGTGTCGACGCGCACGTCGATGCCTTCTTGGGTGAACACCTCGGTGATCAGCCGGGAGGCTTCCGGTTCCTCCTTTGCCAGGAGCCGCCCCCCGGCCTCGATGACGGTGACCCGGGCACCGAGGCGGGCAAATGCCTGGGCCAACTCGCATCCGACGGCGCCACCGCCGAGCACAGCGAGAGAGCCCGGGCCCTCGGTGAGGTCGAAGACGGTTTCGTGGGTCAGGTACGCCACCTCGGCAAGCCCGGGGATGGCCGGGACGAAGGGTGTGGCGCCGGTGGCGATGACGAAGCGGCGGCTGGAAACCTGCTGCCCGTCGACGTGGAGGCAGCCGGGGGCGACGAACCGGGCCCGGCCGAGCATCACGTCGATGCCCTCGCGGCGCAGCGCCTGCGGGTTCTCGGTGGCGGCGATCGCGTCGATCGCGTCGCGGACCTGCTGCGCGGCGGCGGGGAACGGCCGGCCCCGCACGGCGGCCTCGATAAGCGCCTTGGACGGGACGCAGCCGGTGAACGTGCAGTCCCCGCCCGGCGGCCCGTCCGAAACCAGCAGCACCCGCACCCGGGACCGGGCGGCGGCACGGGCCGCGCCCAGCCCGGCAGCACCACCGCCAATAACCACCAGGTCGCAGTCGCCGGTCATGACGGCTTCCCGGCGATCAGCAGGGCGTAGCCGATGACGCCGTTCCTGATGGCGGCGCGGGCGGCGGCCAGGACCTCGGGGACGCGGTCGAAGTCCAGGCCAGCCGCCTCGGCCCGATCCCGCGCGGTCATCCGTATCAGCGCCAGCCGAGCCTCGATCTGATCAAGCATTGCGGCGATCGCCCGGTCGTGCCGCTCGGTGTGGGTCACCCGCAGGCCGGCGGCGGTAAGGATCTCGACGTATTCGTCGAGGGGGCGGGCGTCGGCGACGCAGGCGACCCACGCGCCCAACCCGCTGAGTTCGGCCGGTAGCCGGCCCGGATCGACGGTGACGTCGGTGACGCCCAACCGTCCACCCGGACGCAGGACACGGGCCATTTGCACGGCGGCCGTGGGCTTGTCGGGGAAGGTGCAGAAGGCACACTCGCACACCACCGCGTCGAACCCGCCCGCGGCGCCGGGCAGCCGTTCGGCGTCCCCGACCTCGAACCGGACCTGATCGGCAAGGTCGGCGGCGCGGGCGGCGCCGGCCGCGAAGGCCACGTTGGCGCCGGACAGGTCTACCCCGATGACCTGGACGCCGTACTCCCCGGCCAGCATCAGGGGGGTGGTGCCCCGGCCGCTCGCCAAATCGAGTACCCGCTGGCCGGGGCGTAGGGCGAGCCGGTCGGCCAGCCGCCGGGTCAGGGCGAGGCCACCGGGATGGTAGGAGTCGCCGAGCAGTAGCGCCATGATGTCGGAGCCGTACGCGGCGGCGCAGCACGCCTTCACCTCGGCCGCCGGCACGACAGCCCGCATGCGGTCGTTCATCGCACCCGCCGCCCGACGTTGGTGGTGTCCGGCGCCACCGGCCGTGGAGTGGTCGAGAGGTTGCAGTTGCCGTTGCGAGCGATCTTCGAGCCGTAGGGCGAGTCGGTGAGCACGGGCTGCAGTGACAGGGCGTTGGGTACCACGTCGACCACCCGTACCCCGGACATCTGCTCCCGGACCTGTTCCCGATAGCCGACGGAGTTGTAGGCGCAGAAGGGGATCAGCCGGCCGTCAGGAGTGATCTCCTCGACGCAGCACTTCATCAGCTGCTTGACGTTGAGCGTGTACGGGTCCTGGAAATCCTGAACGACGATCATGAAGGCGCGCTCGGTGAGGTTCGCGATCGCCTCGGGCAGATTGACCCCGCAGGCGTCGGCGCAGTCCAGCGCCGCCGCCGCGGCGGCGAGCTGGTCGCTGGTGGTGTCGGTGCCCATGAACGCCGACGCCGACCACAGCTTCTCCAGCGCCTCCCGGATCGCGTGGTCGGGTATCACCCGGTTGGACACGTAGTCGAGGTAGTCGGCGACGTTGAGCAGCCGCGGAATCGGCACCACTCCGAAGTCGGGCTGGCCCGGGGTGCCTTCGGACAGCAGGTAGGTGATCGACCGGCAGGTCGGGAAGCAGCACGGCACGGGGAAGAAGTCGCTGGCCTGGAACCACTGCGAGCGCTGCGCCGCGATGCCGTGGATGATGTCGGAGTTGGTCAGCCGGGTCAGCGGGTCGAACGGAACGTGCCGGCCCGAGTGGGTCACCGGCTGGAACGACACGGACCGTACCGCCGGATGAGCGAGGCCGTACTCGATGATGTCACCGAGCTCGTGGTCGTTGAGGCCGCGCTCGACGGCGGCGACCAGGGTGACGGTCAGGCCGATCTCCGCGCAGTTGTCCAGGGCCCGCTGCTTGATCAGGCGCAGATCCCGGCCGCGGATCTCCCGGTGGGTGCGTTCGTCGAAGCCGTCGAACTGCAGATAGACGTTCACCGCTCGGCCTGGTCGGTTGCGCTCGCCGAGGGCGGCGACGAACCGCTTGTCGGAGGCCAGGCGGATGCCGTTGGTGTTGAGGTTGACCGCCTTGATCGGCCGGGCCTGCGCGGCGTCGACGAAGTCGAGGATCTGCCGGTGGATGGTGGGCTCGCCGCCGGAGAACATCACCACCTCCGCCTCGCCCTCGCTGGCGACGAAGGTGTCGAGCATCCGTTCGCACTGCTCCAGGCTGATCGAGTACCCGTCGGGTTGGTGGCCGGAATCGGCGAAGCAGATCGGGCAGTCCAGGTTGCATCCGGTGTTGACCTCGATGATGCCCAGGCAGGCGTGCTGCTTGTGCTCCGGGCACAACCCGCAGTCGCTGGGGCAGCCGTCGCGGACCTCGGTCTGGAAGGCCAGCGGGATCGTGCCGGGCTTGTTGAAGCGGGCGCTGTCGAGGTACATCTGCGCGTCGCCGTAGACCAGGGCCTCGAACAGCCCGTGCCCTCGGCAGCGTTTACGCAGATAAACCTTGCCGTCACGGATATTGACCTGACCGTCGACCACCACCTTGCACATCGGGCAGATCGACTTCGTGTACTCGACGAAGACCTCGTCGCGATCACGCTTGCCCGGCATCCGGGCGGCGGCGGCGGTCGGTTCGACGGCGGTCATGGGGCCTCCTCGGGTACGGCGGTTTTCTGGTGTCGGATCAGGTCCGCCCAGGCTGGCCGGGTCGATGCCGCCGCCCGGTGCCACTGCGGATCCTCGATCGACTCGTCCCGGATCCGCGGAATTGGCCCGCCGTGCCGTCCGGGCCCCTCGGGCAATCCTCGCCGATCCGATCCGTTTCCGAGCGGCGGTCCGCAACATCACCACGGCCGAGACCAGCAGCAGCGCTGGCGCACATCCTCTAAATCGTCCTAGGACATCGGTTGCAGGGCGGTCAGGTCGGGCGCCGAGAAGCACTCCGCACATGACGAAACGGCCGGACCTGGGAGGTCCGACCGTTTCGGTTGGTAGCGGGGGGGCAGGATCTGATGGTGCTCTGCTCGATGTCAGAGCGTCATGAAGCGCTCGCTCTCCGGCCGCTGGGGGTCTGGAAGCCGGTGAGGCCGGGTGTGTCGTTCGTGGTCAAGGCGATCTGGTTGAGCACCAGCCCGGCCTCACGAGGCGCCAGTGTGATCGTGTGCTCGCCCGGCTTGAGCGCCAACGCGGCCGCAGCGACGCTCGTGCTGCCGTACCAGGTCTCGAACCCGGTCTCCGGCCCGCTCTTGTTCGACTGGTACCTCCACTGCCCGTCGACGACCACGTGATACGAGTCGGCGTCGGCGTTCGGGTTGCTCGAGTTGACGAACAGGTAGTACGTGCCACCGGTCTGGATGTCGACGGTGAAGTCGAGCCGCGGCGGCGCTCCTGCCGCGGAGCTCCCGTTGACCTTCTGCGTCGGGCCGGCCTTGAACAACGCCTCGGCCTGGGCCGCCGAGGTCGCCAGCCACTGCGCCTTCGCGCTGGCATCGGCCGGCGGGACGACCTGCAGGCCGTTACGAGCCAGCGCCCAGCCGTGCGTCCCGTTGTTGCTGTCGGTCGCGTGAGCGGAGGCACTGCCCTCGAACGCGTCGGCCGCATCAAAGACGACCAGGCCGTCCTGCTCCAGGTACGGGCCGACCGGCGCACCCTCGCCCCTGCCCACCGTGACAGGCGCTACCCAGGTCTCACCGCCACTGGCGATGACGGAGATCTTGGCTCTCCCAGCCCGGTGCCCGGTGATGCTCAGCGCACCGTCTTTGACTGCGACCGTGAGGGCGGTCTCGTTGTCCGACTCCGCGGCCACCACATCCGCCACAGCCTCGACCGTGCTCGTCCGGCCCACCGAGGTCTGGATCGCAGGCAGTCGGTGGCCCCGGCCACTGGGCGTGAGGAACCCGGAGAACCCAGGCGAGTTGCTCCTGGTCAAGGCGATCTGGTTGAGCACGATCCCGGCCTCACGAGGCGCGAGCGTGATCCTGTGCTCGCCTGGGGCGAGCGTCAGCGAGGCACCGGCGATGTTCGTGCTGCCGTACCAGGTCTCGAACCCGGTTTCCGGTGCGCTCTTGCCGGACTGGTACCGCCACTGCCCGTCAACGACCACGTGGTAGGAGTCGGCGTCGCCGTTCGGGTGACTCGAGTTCACGAACAGGTAATACGTGCCGGCCGTCTGGATGTCGACGGTGAAGTCGAGCCGTGGCGGCGTGCCCGCCGCGGTACTCCCGTTGACCTTCTGCGTCGGTCCGGCCTTGAACAACGCCTCGGCCTGGGCCGCCGAGGTCGCCAGCCACTGTGCCTTCGCGCTCGCGTCGGCCGGCGGCACGACCTGCAGGCCGTTACGGGCCAGCGCCCAGCCGTGCGTCCCGTTGTTACTGTCGGTCGCGGTGGCGGAAGAGCTCTTCTCCAGCGCGTCCGCCGCATCGAGGACGACCAGGCCGCCCTGCTCCAGGTACGGGCCGACCGGCGCACCGTCCGCCCACCGCACCGTGACGGTCAGCACCCAGGCCTGACCGCCACCGGCGGTGATGGAGACCTCGGCTCTCCCAGCCCTGCGCCCGGTGATGCTCAGCTCACCGTCCTTGACCGCGACCGAGGCGGCGGTCTGGTTGTCCGACTCCGCGGCCACCACGTCCGCCACACCCTCGACCTTGCTCGTCCGGCCCACCGACGTCTCGATCGCCGGCAGCCGGCGAAGCTCCGGCATCACGCCGGGAAGTGGCGCAACGGTCGCCCTCTGGGGTGCGGCGATGTTGTTCGGGCTTTCGGGCGGGCCGACCAGGCCGTCACCAACCGCGCCGTCGCGAGTTCCGATGATGATCCGATCGAAGAGGATCGCTGCGTCCGAACGGTAGACCATCAGGTCGTGCCAGCCCGGTGTGGTCACATCGATGGTGAAGTTCAGGGGTTCGATTCCATGCATGATGTTGAATCCCCAGGGGCTGGTGCTCGTACCGGCGACAGAGTTGCCGCGCAGCAGGCTGGGGACCTGGTCGTCGAGCCCGATCGCCGTGCGCGCGGTTCGCGGCGTGCCGTCGTCCTCTGTGCCTTCGTTCAGCGTCGGAATTCGGTAGAAGGTCCCGGTGAACTTCCCGGTGGAGGTGAAGTAGACCCGGTATCTCAGGCGGGCGGTCGTCTCGAAGCCGGAGTCGACCCGGGGCGCGATCTCCGGGAAGCTGCCCATCGATGCCCCGCGCTGACCCACGCCCTCAAGGGGGGCCCACCGGCTCCCGTCGGCGCCGGGCACGTTCTCGGAGAAGTGCTCGGCCTCGAGGGCCACGTATCCGTTGGCCTCCAGGTGCGCCGGCTCGGCGACACGGCGCAGATCCACGGCTGCCCGCTCCGTGTCGACCGTGAACGTCGCGACCGGGTCGCCTGCCTTGGCGCCATCGGCGGCTTTGAAGACCCGGATCGTCCCCGTCGTGGCTGGGTGGTCCTTGGCGACCGTCACCGTGACTCGTTGCTCTGTCGCGGTCCTGCCCGAGCGCTGAGAAAGGGTGATCCACGGAGCATCCGCCTCGGCGACCCACTCCTGCGGGTTGGCTACGTCGTTCCGGGAGAACACGTCGAAGAACCGCTTGTCGTCGGGCCCGGCCGAGTTGAACGTCAGTTTGCCGCGGCCGGGCTCCTTGCTCCCCTCGACGGCGGCGCCCACCGCATCGGTCGGTGTGGCCACCCGGGCATACCGGTCGTTGGTGAGCATGACGGTGCCCTCGTTCGGGAAGCCTTCGGGATGACTGTGGCCGATGGCGTGGTCCCACTTGCCGTCGCTGATCGTGTTCCAGTAGTCCTCGTCGGTGAAGATGCGCTCACGGGCCTGCTTCGAGAGCAGCTCGTAGCTTCCCGCGCTGGCGTAGCGGCCTTGGGCGGCAGCGAGCTTGTTCTTCCAGTAGTAGCCGATCTGCTCGGCCATGTTGCGGTAGGACCGGACTCGGTGGAGCACCTGTTGATAGAAGGCGGAGCGATAGCGTGCGTCGAGCTTCGCGGAAACACCCTCGAGAATCGCCACCAGCTCGTTGGACTCGTTGATGTAGCGCTGGAGTTCATCCCCGTCGGAGGTAGCGCTGAACGGGAAGACCTGGCCGTCGTGGATCCTTCCTGAGCTCGCGTTGGACGAGTTGATCTCCCCCCAGAACTCGGCGCGCTTGGTGTTCTCGAGCGCATCGAACCTTTCCAGCGCGTCGGCGACCACGGCAGCGTTGTTGCCCGTCAGCCGGAAGTCTCGCCGCACGTGCTCGGTGAGGAACTTGCTCTCGATGTTCGCGTCGTCATAGCCCTCGACGTCCCACGCGAGTTTGGCGAACAGGTCGAGCTTGACCTCGCCGGGCTTGATGTCCCCGACGTTGAGGATCCAGTAGCGCCCCGCATCGGAATTCCACGCCCGATGCAGCTGCTGCACCATCAGGGACATCGGCGTCGAGTTCAGCCACAGGTAGCTCTTCGGCTCGCCCCAGTAGGAGATGTGGTAGTAGATGCCGTTCCCGCCGGACCGGGCGGCTTCGGTCCGCGTGGGCACCTGGCGCAGATAGCCCTGGTTGTCCTCGGCCCACATCAAGGTCACGTCGTCGGGGATGTAGTCCTTCAGCCCGGCGTTGTAAAGATCGTTCATCTCCTTGTAGGGGATGAACACCTGGGGCACTGCATCGACGCTGCCGTAGACCTCTGCGATCAGCTTGCGCTGCTCGCGAATGACGTCGGCCTCCATCTCGACCTTGTTCTTGAACCCGTACGGGTTACCGGGTGTGAGCACCGGATCGCTGTCGTGCACACCGCGGATACCCAGAGCAAGGATGTTCTCGAAGTCGGCGTTGGCGACCACTCGCTGGCGCCAGTACTCCAGGATCGCGGGCTTGTTGATCGAGTGGTCGAAGGCCGCCACGGCGTCCGAGCCCTTGATGCCGAGCGCGTCCTTGTTGCGGTCGTACCACTGTCGCCACTCGCCCTCGTTGTTCCGCAGCATCAGCTCGGCGTGAGAGGAGGATGCGACCACGCCGAACGCTGCCGCCTCGCGAGCGTTGATCGGTGTCCCCTTGTCGTACGTCCCGGTGTCGGTGACCGCGTTGAACGCCCTCGACGCCAGGTGCATCGCCGGCCACAGCGTGTTCAGCCTGAGCCGCAGCATCAGCTCGAAGACGTGCCGGTAGTAGTTGACGTCGGGCGTGCCGTTGCCGGTGGGGAACTTCTTCTTCGCCCACGCGATGGTGCGCTCTTCGTCATTGACGAAGATTCCGCGGTACTTGACGTCCGGCCCGTCCTCGACCCGGCTCTTGCCTTTGACGTCGATGTCGTCGCGCTGCTTGACCGGCACGTCGCTGTACCAGTACCACGGCGAGACGCCGATCTCCTCGGAGATCGAGTAGACCCCGTAGATCGTCCCGCGGGCATCGCTGCCCGCGATCACCAGAGCGTTGTCCACCCCGGGGACCGGGTTCTTGATGGTCTTGGCCGCGTACGCCTCCCACTTGCCCTCGATCCCGGCGGCCTCGTCGAACTTTCCGGCTCCGACGATCTCGTCGATCAGCCGGCTCTGACCGATCTGGCCGACGATGATCGCGGTCTTCTGACCCGCGGCCTCGGTCAGCAGGGCCGGCAGCTTGCTCTGGTCGGCCTTCGCCAACCGCGCTTCCTTGGCCGGCTCGTCGTCGACGAACAGGCTCTGCACCTCACCGGGATCGATCGCCCCGGTCACCATGGCGACGTCCTGCCGCAGGTCCTGGACCGCGCGGCGCACCTGCGTGTAGTCCCGGTCGGCGTGATCGCCGCCGTAGGACGGGTCGATCAGGATCGGAGAGGTCGTGCGACCGTTGAAGATGGTGAAGTCATCCGACGATGCGTGCGCCGGCGTCACCCCCACCGACGTCAGGGACGCGGCCAGCACAGCGCCGGTCGCGACAGCCGCGGACCACCGCCTGGCCCGACCCGCGCTACTGCGTTTGTCGCGCTGCACACCTCGAACTCTCTGTCCGGGCTGCGACATCCCTCGCTCCTCTCGTCCGACCCGGTCACCCGAGTGGCCGGCACGCCCGCAACGTAGGGACCGTGCGGCAACTTCTGCAAGGTGTTGCCAGAATTGCCATTCCCGTGGCTAGATGCGTTCGTGGAGCCCACCATCTTTGACGTCGCGCAAGCTGCCGGCGTGGCCGCGTCGACGGTCTCCCGAGCGTTCAACAAGCCCGGCCGGGTCAACGAAGCGACGCGACAGCGGATAGTCGCTGCCGCCGCACAACTCGGCTACCAGCACAGACCGCAGAACCGTGCCCTTCCGGGTCTACGCCACCGCACCATCGCCATGGTGCTCTCCGACATCACCAATCCCCACTTCTTCGAGCTGATCCGCGGCGCGGAGCAGCGCGCGAAGGCATCCGACGTCACTCTGGTGATCGTCAACGCCGAGGAATCCCGGCGCATCGAGGAGAACCAGATTCGCGACCTGGCCGCCGGCGTGGACGGGTTCGTGCTGGCCTCCAGCCGACTCAACGACGAGGTCCTGCACGAGCTCGCCAAACTGCACCGGATCGTCCTGTTCAACCGAGAGCTGCCCGGGTTGACCAGCGTGGCGTTCGACACCGTCGCCGGCTGTCAGCAGATCCTGGAACACCTGGCCTCGCTCGGGCACCAGAGCTTCACCTACTGCGCCGGGCCACCCAGCTCCTGGATGGGTGCCGCGCGCTGGGCGGCACTGAGCGCCGGGGCCGAAGCACGCGGTCTGACGGCACACCGGATCGGTCCGTACACCCCCAACGTCGCCAACGGCGGGGCCGCCGCCGACGGAGCACTGCGCACCGATGTGACGGCGGTCGTGGCTCACAACGACCTCCTGGCGATCGGCATCATCCGACGCCTCGCCCAGCGCGGTGTTCGAGTCCCGACCGACATCAGCGTGATCGGGTTCGACGACATCTTCGCCGCCGACTTCGTCCATCCCTCGTTGACCACCCTGGCTGGGCCCGGCTCACACGCCGGTCGGCTCGCGGTAGAGCTCTTGATCGAGCAGTTCGCCGCACGATCACAACGCGAGGGCGAGGCGACCCGCTGCCCACCGAACTGGTGCTTCGCGAGTCGTCCGGCTCGGCGGAACGCAGCGCCTGAGAGGTTGTGGGGTAACCCGCTGATCACGAAGGGTCACACGGCCATGGGGCGGATGCCGTGGTAGCGGGTCTGCTGGCCAGCGTGCGTTCGTAGTCGCGGCACAAGCGCCGGCAACGGGTCAGCCAGCCCAACGTCCTTTCCACCACCCAGCGGCGCGGCAGGACCTGGAACCCTTTGACGTCGTCGGTGCGCTTGACAATCTCCAGCCGGATTCCCAGTTCCTGGTCGGCCCAGTCGATGAGGCTGGCGTCGACGCTGTTGGCGTAGTGAGGTCGACTCGGGGCGCGGTGCCGGTGTTTCCACTGGTCCGTTTCCCCGAGCCGCCTCCCGAACCGGACGTGCGCCTCGTCGACGCATCCGGCTCTCCACAAGTCCCGGTGAGCCTGTGGGTTGGTCCTTATGCGGTGCTCGGCCATGGGGTCGGGATCCTGGCGGCCCGATAGCGGTAGCGGGTGGTCCGTACCGCGCTCGGGTTGAACAGAATCGCTTTCCCGTCGGCGGGCCACCATCCGCCGCCGCAGAAGCGTCGGCGTAGTTCCTTCCAGTTGGTGCGGGGGTGTTTCGGCGTAGCCATCGGAACACCTGCCGCCAGGTATGGGCGCGGAGGTAGCCGAAGGCGGCGCTTGAGACTCCCGGCTGGAAGTAGGTGGTCCAGCCTCGCAGCAGCGGGTTGAGCCGATGCAGGAGGACTTCGAGCGGCAGGTTGGTGTTCTGCCGGCAGATCGTCTTCACCTTGTCGGACACGGTCCTGATGGACTTGTGCGATGGGTAGGTGTAGACGTAATGCCGGTTTGTGCCTCGTTTGCGGTGGCGGTGGATTCGCCAGCCGAGAAAGTCGAGACCTTCATCGATGTGGGTGATCAGGGTCTTCTCCTGCGATAGGCGCAGGCCCATCGTGGTCAGGACTCCTGCGATCTCCTCGCGGAGGGCTTCGGCGTGCGCCTTGGTGCCTGATACGACCAAGCACCAGTCGTCGGCGAACCGGATGAGCCGGTAGTTCGCTAGACCTTGGCGGCGTCTCTTGCGCCGTTCCCAGTCACTGAAGGTCGGCCCGCCCGGGGCCTGGGCGATGTGCTCGTCCAGGACGGAGAGGGCCACGTTGCTCAGCAACGGTGAGAGGATCGAACCCTGCGGGGTGCCGGCGTTGTTGTCCCTCAAGACGCGGTCCTCGCCGAGGATGCCTGCCTTGAGGAACGCCTTCACCAGGGCCAGGACGCGCTTGTCTGCGACGCGCTTGCGCACCCGATCCATGAGGGCCGAGTGCGAGATTTCGTCGAAACAGGCTTTGATGTCGCCTTCCACGATCCACTCGTACGATTTGGACGTGAAGAAACGCACCTCGGCCACCGCGTCGTGTGCCAGGGCTATTGCATAGTCGGGTTACTCCTGGTTACGGCATCGATGAGTTCTGTAGATCGTCGGTTGGCGCGTCGGGTAGCTCGGGCGATGTTGGGTTCGCCATTGCTGCGGTGGTAGCCGATGGAGGTGTTACGGAGTGCGGCGAAGACGGCGGGTCCGTTGCCGGTGCGGGCCTGGTGGGCGTCCTCACGTAGCGTGACGTCGCGGACGTAGTGCAAGCGGTTTTCGATATGCCATTCGGAACGTGCCCAGGTGCCGAGGTCGGCGGGTTGGGCCTGGTCGGCGGGCAGGGTGACGGTCAGGTACGCCGTCTCGCGGGTGGTCTTGCCCTTGATCGTGCGGGTCCGGGTGATCCGGACGGCCTGCTGTGCGTGGGGAAAGCTGATGCCACCCGGGGTGGCCACGGTGACGGCTTTGACGGTACGGGTTTCCTTACGGCCGTGGCCGCTGTCGCGGGTCTGGTCTCCGACCGGGACCTGCGCCCAGGGCAGGGCCTTGAGCTGGGCGTGCAGAGTCGGCTGGTTGGCCTTGATCGCGACCATCAGATGCCCGCCGGCGGCGGCCAGGTGCTGCGCGTGCCCGGTCTGGGCGTGGAGCGCGTCCGCGACGACCAAGACATCTTTGAGCGACCCCATCTGGGCGGCCACCTGGTCCAGCAGCGGCGTGAACGCCGGGATTTCGTTGGACTTCGCCGCGATCTGCACCTGGGCAAGGACGATGCCGGTGCTGGTGTCGTACGCGGACAGCAGATGGACCTGACGCCCGTCGGCAATCCGGGCCCCGCGTTCGACCTTGCCGTCGATGGCGATGACCAGGCGCCACCGCCGCCCCGCGACCACGACCGGCGCTGTCCGGGCGCGCAGCCACCGGGCCAACACCGTCGACAGCACCTCAGCGTCGATCCGGATCAACAGCCGCCACACCGTCGTCGCCGCGGGCACTCGGTCGGTGAACCCGAGCCGGCCCCACGCCGGCCGGTCCAGATCGCGGACCCAGTCGGCGATCGCGGCGAACGTGCACGCCCCGGCCAGCACCGCGCACACCGCCACCGCGAGCACGCTCACCAGCGAATAACGCCGCCCCCGCAAGTCACGTGGATCGGGAACCGCAGCCAACGCGACCAACAGGCTGCGACTTTCACCCTCAGTGACCACAGCCGGTAGGGGCGCATCGGTGGGCCGGTGAGGCAGCAGAATCTCGGTGAGTGATGATGACATCGGCGGGTGCGGTCCTTCTCGGGATCATGGTGTCTCAGCAACTTCATGATCACCTACGGGCCGCGCCCGTCCTACGTGGACTCCGATCCCACCCAAACTTCCAGCTCAACCCGCCCTCAAGCGACTACGCAACAGCCCTGCGTCGTGTGCCCGGCGGTTCGGGCGGAAGCCGTAACTGCACGGGAGAAAGTCGCTCTCCCAGATCGGCTCCAACACCAGCTTCAGCGATGCCTGGACCACCCGGTCGGTGATGGTGGCGATACCCAGACGGCGTAGTTTGCCACCGCTCTTGGGGATCATCCGCTCCCGCACCGGCAGCGGGTGGAAGCTGCGGTCCTTCAACGAGGTTCGCAGCCGATCGAGGAAGTCCTCGACTCCTTGCCCGACCTGGATAGACACGGCGGTGCGCCCGTCCACCCCGGCCGTGCGAGCACCCTTGTTGCCCCGCACCCGATCCCACGCCACCAGAAGGAACGCGGGATCGGCGACGAGATTGAACAGATCATCGAACCTGCGATGAGGATCATCACGGGCCCACTGGTGCAGCTTGGTTTGGATCTTCAGTACCCGGATTTCCGCCCGTAGCAGGGCCGACTCCAGTTCGTCGTTATTCACCGGCGTTCTCCTGACATTCCAACTCCTTCACTGCTAACTTGCTGGCCCCCTTGGCCCTGTGGCCGGTTCTCCCGACCTCCATGGCGGGTCGTCACGCCCGCGACTACTACGGGGCCTCCGCCCCGCCCGGCGTCCTCAGCGGACGACGCGCCTGCCCGTTCCCGCGCTGGATGTGCGGGACGAGGGCAACACCGGACGGTTCCCACGTTCACCACATGCCGATCGACGGGGTCGGCGTCCAGCTTTGCCCCTGCGGCATCGCCACGACTACGCCGTGGGCCTTCACCGTGGCCTCCTGCCCAGGAAGCGGTAATCCCGGCTTGGAGTTCCCGACCGGACGTTTCCGATCGGTGCGCACCGCATCCCAGCCCATATCCGCCAGGTTTGAGCTGGTGGGCCGTTGAAGAGGCTTTACACACTGGTTTCTCACGTACGCCTTTCCGTCACCGCTAGCCGGACCCGTGCCATCTGGCAGTACCAGCACGTCCCGGCGTTGTCAGGGCTGCTTGCCGCCCTGCCCGGCGTCTCCCGGGTCAGGCTGCCCTCAGCGTTCACCCGGCTGCCACGACAGCCAGGCGGTGGAGTCCTCTCACCTCCACTCGGTCATGCAGCGCCTCGTGGCGCACTCCGCCGTCGGCCCAGATCAGCCCGATGTGTGGGTGTTCATCGGTGATGGAGCACAGCACCAGCTTCGCTCCAGCCCGGTCCTGTACCGAGGCGGAGTGCACCACACAGATCAGCAGCAGGCCGAGCGTGTCGACCAGCAGATGTCGCTTGCGGCCTCGGGTCCGCTTACCCGCGTCGTAACCGATCGCCTCGCCCCCGCAGGCGGACTTGGCCGTCTGGGAGTCCAGCACCGCCGCAGTGGGCTCGGGATCGCGTCCCACGGCCCGGCGGACCTCCTCGCGTAGGGCGTGGTGGATGTCGTCCCAGACTCCCTTCCTGCTCCAGTGACGAAACCACCGGTAGGCCGCGTCCCACGGGGCCAGGTCGTGCGGGACCAACCGCCAGGCGCTGCCGGAGACCAGCACGTACAGGATCGTGTCGATGATCAGCCGGTGGCCGTAGATCAACGGTCGACCGCCCCTGGACGGATCTCGTGCCGGCAGGTGGGCCGACACCACCTGCCACATCGCGTCGGTCAGGGCGCAGGGGTAGTCTCTGCGGGCGTCATCGCCGCCACTATTCATGTTGTCCACAAACACGCGATCTTGGCGGGGATGACCCTTTCGGACACCGCGACACGCCGTGATCCCCTACCTGGTAATCGATACCGGCCGCCACAACGTCAGGTGACCACCCAGTTACCCAACACCCTCTGAGCGGCCCGGCCGCGGCGAGCGCGACGAGCGCCTGCAGACCACCAATACCACTGGAGAGGAAGAAGCAGCCGGCGCGGTCCGCGACGCGGTCAACGAGCAGGCAGCCGCCGAGGCAACACTTCAAATGCTCCGTGGGACTGCACCACCGGCAACGGCGTACTCCAGTCGATCGACCGTCAGGACCCGCTCGCCGGGGGAAGCCGGGCCAGGCGGGTTCAACGATCCGGACATGCTCATGGTCGGAGTCACCGCGGTGCTTCGCGACGGGTACCCCATCCCCGGGATGATCCGGGAGATATCCCTTGAGGAACAGCGATCACAATTCAGCATATGGGCGGTCATTGCGGTGCCCGCGGCCCTGATGCCGCCGATGCTCGTTGTAGTACGCCAGGTACTCGCCGAGCACGGCGAGCAGATGCCGCGCCTTGTAGATCAAGACCCGGTCCAGGCAGTCCCGCCGGACCGCGCGTACCAACGCTCGGCGAACGCATTCGCACCGGGGCGCCTGCGGCGGCGTCCGGAGCACCTCGACCCCCTCGGCCCCGATCAGGTGGACACGCCGGGTGGCGATCTCCACGAGGAACAATATGTAGATACGGTCAGGACGATCGTGCCCACGCGAAGGAAAGCGCAGGCCAGAATGCCCTCGGCCGGCACGGTAGGAAACTCGGCCCGCAGCTCCTCAGTCTTGGCGTCCCTGAACGAGAACCATAGCCCCGGAAGGCGGTTTGGCCGCCATCGCGATCAGCCCCGCGCTTGCTGCGGCGGCGTTGGCAACTAGGGCGAGGGCGCCGAAAACCAGGACTGAGCCTGCGGATCGACCCTGGCTGAGGGCGAAAAGCAGAAACAGCAGCACCATTATCAGGGCGTCGTGCACGATGGCCGCCAGGCCAGCAAGGAGTCCCACGGCCGCGCAAACCCAAGCGGCGGCACGGTTTCGTTCGCGCAGGAGCATGGCTACGACGAGAAGACCGTTGCCGAGCACCGCATAGGTGGTGATGCCCACCGCCGGCCCCCACTGCCCATCGCCCTCGCCGCCGGACGCCGATGTCGGCTTGCCCACCATCGCCAAATCGTCTGCGCCCATCTGGAAGCGGTAGGTGAGAAGCCAGCTCACGAGCACGAAAACCCCGACAATCAAACCACTTCTTCGCGCGCGGGTCATCGGAGAAGTGTCGCACAACGCCCAAGCGGTTTTCCTCGGCTGGACAGCGACCGTGGCGGCATCATGGACCTAGAACAACTCCAGCGGCAACGCCGGATTCCCAGCATGGCGATCCAGCATCGCGGCAAGGTGGACCGGCACCGGGGCGCCGTCAGACATTGCCTGAAACCTAATGAGTTCTGGGAGTAAGCCATCCGGCAGAGTCCTGATGGGTAGGTAGCCGCCGGCTGACGAGCACTCCTGTTACCTGGACGTTGAGTCCTGCTGAGAGATCGTGCCGCTGCCGGTCGGTGTGGAGAGTTGATCGCTGATGGGATGTCGTGCCCGCCCGGCTGCGGCGTGAGCACTGCTTCATTAGGTCGCTGATGGTTCTCCTCCTGGCTACCGAAGATGATCGGGTCGACAGGCGGGAGACGCGTTGCTGTTCGTCGGAGATGACTGGGCCGAGGACCACCACGACGTTGAGGTGATGGACGCTTCCGGCCGCAGGCTGGCCAAGGCCCGGCTGCCCGAGGGTGTCGCGGGGATCGCGCGGTTGCACGCGATGCTCGGCCAGTGGCTCGGCGATCACGTCGACGACAGCGAGGACGTCGCCGCCCGGGTGAAGATCGGCATCGAGACCGATCGGGGGCCGTGGGTCCAGGCGCTGGTCGCTGCCGGGTACACGGTGTACGCGGTCAACCCGTTGCAGGCGGCCCGTTACCGGGAACGCCTGGCACTGTCCGGGGCCAAGAGCGACGCGGCCGACGCGCACATGCTGGCCGACATGGTGCGCACCGACTCGCACCAGTTGCGCCCGGTCGCCGGTGACACCGCCGAGGCGGAGGCGGTCAAGGTCGTCGCCCGGATGCACAAGACACTGGTCTGGGAACGCACCCGCGCCGGCCAGCGGCTGCGGCACGCGCTGCGGGAGTACTTCCCCGCCGCGCTGGCCGCGTTCGAGGACCTCGACGCCGCCGACACCCTGGAACTGCTCGCGAAGGCCCCGGACCCGGCGAGCGCCGCGAAGCTGAGCCTGGCGCAGATCAGCGCGGCCCTCAAACGCGCCCGCCGCCGCGACATCGCGGCCAAGGCAGCCGCGATCCAGGCCGCGCTGCGCGCCGAGCACCTCGGCCAGCCCGCCGTGGTCACCGCCGCGTACGCCGCGTCGGTGCGGGCACTGGTCGCGCTGCTGGTCACTCTCAACGAGCAGGTCAAGGCCCTGCATGGGCAGGTGGAGGCCCATTTTGGTCGGCACCCGGACGCTGAGATCATCTTGTCCCAGCCCAGACTGGGTGCCGTCCTCGGCGCCCGGGTGCTCGCCGAGTTCGGTGACGACCACGACCGCTACGCCTCGGCCAAGGCCCGCAAGAACTACGCCGCGACCAGCCCGATCACCCGCGCGTCTGGGAAGAAGAGAACCGTCGCGGCCCGGTTCGTGCACAACGACCGGCTCATCGACGCGCTGATGACCCAGGCGTTCTCCGCGTTGAAAGCCTCGCCGGGCGCCCGCGCCTACTACGACCGGCAACGCGCCCGCGGCGTCAGCTACAACGCCGCACTGCGCCAGCTCGCCAACCGGCTCGTCGGCATCCTGCACGGATGCCTCAAAGCCGGCACCCTCTACGACGAGGCGACCGCCTGGTCCCATCACCTCAACGAGGCCGCTGCTTGACATTCAAGCTCCTGGGATGTCTCTCAGCCGAAGTCCGATAGCCGTCGCGGGTCTCGCACGGCCGCTCGCTGGACAGCCACGACCTGTGCCGCAGCCGTGAAGCTTCACGTCTCGGCCCGCGGCGGGGCAGCCGTTTCTAGAGGTCTCCGGCTACGCCCGTGGCGACGAACACCTCGGCCGTATCGCGTAACCGGTCAAGAGAGCCGGTCAGATTCTCAAATCCCGGCAGCAGCCGGTCCAGGCACGCGTGACGTCCTCGCGCCTCCCCGTACGCGCCGGACTTCCTGCTGGACGACGGCCGGCCCGCTCTGGTGCTCGAACGACGCTACGGTTGAAGACGCGGTCCATCCCCTTAGAAGGAGCGTCCCAACCATGATCCTCCCGAAGGTTCGGGACCCTCGCTTCATCACGCTCCGTCGCGGTGGCACCCTCACTGATTCGGATCATCATCTTCTCGCTCTTTGGGCGGCGTTGTGCGCAGAGCACGTCCTTCACCTGTTCGAGTCGGTTCAGCCTGAGGACCCACGACCACGTGAAGCGATCGAGCACGCCCGCGCCTGGGTGCGTGGTGAGGTCAAGATGATGCAGGCTCGCGCGGCGGGCGGCCATGCAATGGGCGCGGCCAGAGACCTGCGTGGGGCAGCACGCCATGCCGCGTACGCTGCTGGCCAGGCGGGGGCCGTCGCACACGTCGCCGCGCACGAACTCGGTGCCGCCGCCTATGCGATCAAGGCCGCAAGTGCTGCCGCACCGGAAGGTGAGAGCGATGCCGCAGGGCGACTCGAGTGCCGATGGCAGCGTGACCAACTCCCGGAGGCGATTCGCGAGCTCGTGCTCGACGACCAGCGGTTGCGGAACGACATCTGCTGGTCGGTGTTTGACTGCTGAGCGGGCGTGGGGCTGCGAGCCCACCCCAGTGCTCATTCGAGTCTGCCGCTGACCGGGCGTACTGACCGGCATCGAGGATCTCATGCGCAGCGATAGGCGGAACGCCAGCTACGCGCTGTGACACCAGGATGGAATGGGTCGGGCCGACTGTCACCATTCAAGGCCGATGTT
>NZ_JBLROA010000053.1:0-42720 GCF_047921505.1 Micromonospora sp. SL1-18
CCTTCAGGGCCGAGAAGTTGACGCACCGCCGACGCAAGCCGCGCCGCCCGGGTCAGTCCCAGCAGAGGCAGAACGGGTGGCCGGCCGGGTCGGCGTAGACCCGGAAGCCCTCGCCCTCGCCGGGCAGCCGGCGCGCGCCCAAGGCCAGCGCCGCCTTCTCCGCGGCCTCGATGTCGTCCACCGTCACGTCGAGGTGGAACTGCTGCGGCCGATCCGGGGCGGGCCAGTCCGGCGCGCGCAGGCCGGGTGCCTGCTGGAAGGCGATCCGCGGCTGGTGCCCCGGCGGGCCGCCGAGCACCACCCATTCGTCACCGTCGGAGTTGTCCTCGATCAGCGGCAGGCCGAGCAGCTCGGCGTAGAAGCCGGCCAGGGCACGCGGGTCGGGGCAGTCGATCACCGTGGAACGCATTCGTCCAACCATGCCGGTCATCCTGCCCCGCCGGTACGACAGGAAACCTCACTCCTCGTGGAGCCGGCGGCCGGCGTCGCGGCAGGCGGTGAGGACCGCCCGGGCGTACGCCGGAGTGGCCCCGGCCAGGCCGCAGGCGGGGGTGACCACCACCTGCTCGGCGAGCCGGCCACGGGGGAAGCCGAGCCGGTCCCACAGCTGCCGTACCCGGTCGGCGACCTGGGCCGACATCGGCGCGCGACCGGTGGACGGGGGCAGCGCGGGCGCGGCGCCGGCCAGCAGCCCGAGCCCGGCGTCGATCGCCTCGCCCAGCGGATCCAGGTCGGTGACCAGGCCGAGATCGAGGGCGACGCCGACCGCCCCGGCGGTCCGAATCAGCTCCAGCGGCACGTCAGGCGCGCAGCAGTGCACCACGGTCGGCACCCCGGCCGCCTCGATCACGCCGCGCAGCAGCGTCCTGGCGACCTCCGGCTCCACCGCCCGGTGGGTGCCGAAGCCGCTCTCCGTGGGTACCCGGCCGGCCAGCACCGCCGGCAGGGACGGCTCGTCGAGCTGGAGCAGCACCGACGCGCGGGGCAGCCGCCGGGCGACCGCCTCGACGTGCCCGCGCAGCCCCTCGGCGAGCGAGCCGGCGAGGTCGCGAACCGCCCCCGGGTCGCGGAGCAGCCGGCCGCCGATCGGCAGCTCCAGCGAGGCGGCCAGGGTAAACGGGCCGGCCGCCTGCACCTTGACCGGGCCGGGATACTCCTCGGCCTGCTCGGCGAGCTGGTCGAGGTCGCGTTCCATCAGGTCACGGGCGCGGCGCAGGTCCTTGCCGGGCCGGAGGGCGATCCGCCAGCGGGCCGCGTACAGCTCGACCGGCAGTTCGACGAGGAGGCCGCCGGTCCGGCCGATGAGGTCCGCGCCGGGGCCCCGGGCGGGCAGCTCCGGCAGGTGCGGCAGGGCGGGCAGCTCGCCGAGCACGATGCGCTGCGCCTCGGCGATGTCGGTGCCGGGCAGCGAGCCGATGCCGGTCGCCGCCCCGGCGGGCCAGGGCCAGGGCTGATCAGTCACCGCCGCAGACTATCCGCTGCCCGACCCGGTGATGGTGGCGGAGCCGAGCACCACGTCCCCGGCCGGGTCCGGCCGGTACGCCACGATCGCCTGGCCGGCGGCGACCCCGCGCACCGGGCGGCGCAGCTCGGCATGCAGGCCCTCGGCGTCCAGTGACACGGTGGCCGGCACCACGTCCCCGTGCGCCCGCAACTGCACCTCGCACTCGACCGGCCCGGCGGGCCGCTCGCCGCCGGTCCAGACCGGGCGGGTGGCGCGGACCTGCCCGACCTCGAGCGCCTCGGCCGGGCCGACCACCACGGTGTTGGTCTTCGGGGTGATGGAGAGGACGTAGCGGGGGCGACCGTCCGGGGCGGGCCGGTCCAGGTGCAGGCCGCGGCGCTGCCCGACGGTGTACTGGTAGGCGCCGGTGTGGCTGCCGACAACCGCGCCGGTGTGCGCGTCGACCACCTCGCCCGGTGCCTCGCCGAGCCGCTGGGCGAGGAAGCCGCGGGTGTCGCCGTCGGCGATGAAGCAGATGTCGTGCGAGTCGGGCTTGTCGGCCACCGCGAGGCCACGCCGGGCGGCCTCCGCGCGTACCTCGACCTTGGTGGAGTCGCCGAGCGGGAAGATCGACCGGTCGAGCTGCTCGCGGGTCAGCACCGCGAGGACGTACGACTGGTCCTTGGCCACGTCGACGCTGCGGCGCAGCAGGCCGTCCGGGCCGAGCCGGGCGTGATGACCGGTGACCACGGCGTCGAAGCCGAGGGCCACCGCCCGGTCCAGCACCGCGGCGAACTTGATCTTCTCATTGCAGCGCAGGCACGGGTTCGGGGTACGACCGGCCGCGTACTCGGCCACGAAGTCGTCCACCACGTCCTCGTGGAACCGGTCGGCCATGTCCCAGACGTAGAACGGGATCCCGATCACGTCGGCGGCCCGGCGGGCGTCCCGGGAGTCCTCCAGCGTGCAGCAGCCCCGAGCGCCGGTGCGGTAGGTCTGCGGGTTGCGGGCCAACGCCAGGTGCACCCCGGTCACGTCGTGCCCGGCCTCCACCGCACGCGCCGCCGCCACGGCGGAGTCCACCCCGCCCGACATCGCCGCCAGAACCCTCACCGGCCCACTCCCCTCATCCTCACCGAGGGTATCCGGGTCAACGGGGGGTACGGGTGGCGGCCGCGCGCCGGGCCCGCTCCACGGCTGCCGGCAGCGCGGCGATGAGAGCCTCGACGTCCGCCCGGGTGCTGGTGTTCCCGAGGGTGAACCGCAACGACGACCGGGCTCGGTCGTCGTCGGCGCCCATCGCCAGCAGCACGTGCGAGGGCTGCGCCACCCCGGCCGAGCAGGCCGAGCCGGTCGAGCAGGCGATGCCCTGGGCGTCGAGGAGGAGCAGCAGCGCGTCCCCCTCGCAGCCGGGGAAGGAGAAGTGCGCGTTGCCGGGGAGCCGGTCGACCGGGTCGCCGTTGAAGATCACCTCGGGGACCGCCTGTCGGACCCGCTCCACCAGTTCGTCGCGGAGCGCGGCGACCCGGGTCGCGTACTCCTGCTGGCCCTTCACCGCGGCCTCGACGGCAACCGCGAAGGCGACGATGCCGGCGGTGTCGAGGGTGCCGGAGCGGACGTCGCGCTCCTGGCCGCCGCCGTGCAGCAGCGGGGTGGCGGCGACGTCCCGGGCGAGCAGCAGCGCACCCACGCCGGTCGGGCCGCCGAGCTTGTGCCCGGTGACGGTGAGCGCGGAGACGCCGCTGGCGGCGAAGTCGACCGGCACCTGGCCGACCGCCTGGACCGCGTCGGTGTGGAACGGTACGTCGTGCTCGGCGGCGACCTCGGCCAGCTCGGCCACCGGTTGCAGGGTGCCCACCTCGTTGTTCGCCCACATGGCGGTGATCAGGGCGACCCGGTCGCCGTGCGCGGTCAGCTCGGCGCGGAGCCGCTCCGGGTCGAGCCGGCCGGTGGCGTCGACCGGCAGCCAGCCGACCTCGGCGCCCTCGTGCCCGGCCAGCCAGTCCACCGTGTCCAGCACCGCGTGGTGTTCGACGGCGCTTGAGACCACCCGGGTGCGGTCGGCGCGGACGGCTCGGCGGGCCCAGAAGACGCCCTTCACGGCGAGGTTGTCGCTCTCCGTGCCGCCCCCGGTGAAGATCACCTCGGAGGGGCGGGCGCCGAGTGCGGCGGCCACCCGCTCGCGGGACTCCTCCACCCGACGCCGGGCGCGTCGGCCGGCCGCATGCAGCGACGAGGCGTTGCCCACCTCGCGGGCCGTGGCGACGTACGCCTCGAGTGCCTCGTCGAGCATCGGGGTGGTCGCCGCATGATCCAGGTATGCCATCGGTGTCCAGCCTACGGCCGGAACCCGTCGCGCCGGATGCCGGACCACCCCACACGGGTCGGGACCGGTTTGTCCATCCCGGCACGACGCGGATGTGCTTGCTCGGTACCCTGACCTGAGGGGCGCACTGACGGGCTGATCGGCGGGCCGGCTCAGCTCCCCGGCCCGCCGATCAGCTCCCTTTTCGCGTGTGCGGCGGAAAGGGACCGGCTCACTTGCGCTTGCGGATCTCCTCGGCGGCCTGCGGAACGACCTTGAACAGGTCACCGACCACGCCGAAGTCGGCCAGCTCGAAGATCGGCGCTTCGGCGTCCTTGTTCACCGCGATGATGGTCTTCGAAGTCTGCATGCCGGCCCGGTGCTGGATCGCGCCGGAGATGCCGAGCGCGATGTAGAGCTGCGGGGAGACTGTCTTGCCGGTCTGCCCGACCTGGAACTGGTGCGGGTAGAAGCCGGAGTCGACCGCCGCGCGGGACGCGCCGACCGCGCCGCCGAGCAGGTCGGCCAGCTCCTCGACCAGCTTGAAGTTGTCGGCGTTGCCGACACCGCGGCCGCCGGAGACGACGACGGAGGCCTCGGTGAGCTCGGGGCGGTTGCCCTTCTGCTCGGCGACCCGCTCGACCACCCGGGCCAACTTGTCCGCCTCGCCGACGGTCACGGTGAGCTGCTCGACGGCCGGGGTGGCCGGGGCCGGGGCCGGGGTGAGCGAGTTCGGCCGGACGGTGACCAGCGGCAGACCCTTGGTGACCTTGGACTTGACGATGGTGGAACCGGCGAACGCGACCTGGGTCGCGGTGCCGTCAGCGGCCAGGGCGACCACGTCGGTCAGGATGCCGTTGTCGAGCTTCACCGCCAGCCGGGCGGCGATCTCCTTGCCCTCCTGCGACGAGGCCAGCAGCACCGCTGCCGGCTGCACCCGCCCGACCAGGTCGGCCAGCACGGTGGCCTTCGGCGCCACCAGGTAGCCGTCGATCTCCTCACCCTCGGCGGCGTAGATCTTCTCCGCGCCGTACTCGCCCAGCTTGGCGCTCAGCGCCTGTGCGGCGCCGGCGCCGGCGAGCACGACCGCGCTCGGGGTGCCCAGCTCGCGGGCGAGGGTGAGCATCTCCAGGGTGACCTTCTTGACGCCGAACTCCCGGGTGGCTTCGACGACGACGAGAACCTCAGACATGTCCAGACCTCTCACACGAACTTCTCGGTGGCGAGGAACCCGACCAGCTTCGCGCCGCCCTCGCCCTCGTCGGTGATCTTCTCGCCGCCGGAGCGTGGCGGGCGCTTGGTGTGTTCGAGCACGGCGCTGGTCGCGCCGTCGAAGCCCACCTCGGTGGGGGCGATGCCGAGGTCAGCCAGGGAGAGCGTCTGCACCGGCTTCTTCTTGGCGGCCATGATGCCCTTGAAGGAGGGGTAGCGCGGTTCGTTGATGGTGTCCCAGACGGAGACCACGGCCGGGGTCGAGGCGGTGACCACCTCGTAGCCCTCCTCGGTCTGCCGCTCGACGGTCAGGGTCGCACCGTCGACGGTGAGCTTGCGCGCGCCGGTCAGGGCGGCGACGCCCAGCCGCTCGGCGATCATGTGCGGCATCACCTGAACCCGGCCGTCGGTGGACTCGGCGCCGCAGATCACCAGGTCCGCGCCGAGCTGGCCGAGAGCGGCGGCGAGCACCTTCGAGGTGGCCACGGCGCACGATCCGTGCAGCGCGTCGTCCACCACGTGTACGGCCTTGTCCGGCCCCATGGAGAGCGCCTTGCGGATCGACTCGGTCGCGCGATCCGGGCCCATGGTCAGGATGGTGACCTCACCGCCGTGCGCCTCCTTGATCTTCAGCGCCTCCTCGATGGCGTACTCGTCCATCTCGTTGATGACGTTGTTCGCCGAACCGCGGTCGACGGTGTTGTCGTCAGAACGCAGGCTGCGGTCCGCGCCCGAATCAGGCACCTGCTTGACGAGTACGACGATGTTCATCGCGCTTCGACGACCCTCCTGGTTGGTGTAGCGATCCCTCGCCCGGTCACGGGCGCAGCCTCCCGCGAAACTTAACGATCGGTCAACCGCGGGCTGCTGTGCAGTTGCCCACGGGCCATGTTACCCGCAAGTAGCATGCCCGCTCCGGGAGCCTCAGAGTGACACAAGCCACTCGGTCAGGCCGACTCGGCCAACGCGTCCCTGATCCGGTCCAGCACCGTCGCCTCGGCGGGGGTCACGCCCTGGTGGGCCCGCGCCACCCGGTCGGCGGCGGTGAGCACCACCGACCGGTACACGTCGACGTCCCTCGGCGACTTCTCCCGCAGGATCGCCAGCGACCGGCTCAGCGCGGGCAGCACGACCGCCTCGATCTCCAGCGCCGAGTCCCGGCGCAGCTCCGGCAGCGGGCCGCTGCTGAGCGCCTCCTTCACCACCCCGCTGGCCTCGTCGAACGCGCCGGACGCCGCGAAGCTCTCCCGCACCACGGCCAGCATCCCGGGCTCCGCGTTGGAGACCAGGAAGACGGCACCGAAGGCCCCGGTCTTGAGGGTCAGCCGCTCGTCCGCCGTCAACGGTTCCATGATCACGGAGTGTAGACGTACGGGGTGGTCGTGGTGACCGCAACGAGCCCGAGCCGCTCCAGGATCGGCCGGCTGTCCGGCGAGCAGTCCACCTGCACCAGCGTCTTGCCGCGCTGCTCGGCCAGCCGCGCCCGGTACGCCACCAGCGCCCGGTAGATGCCCTTCTTGCGCCACTCCGGCAGGGTGGAGCCGCCCCAGAGTGTGGCGAAGCCGGTGCCGCGCTGGTAGCGCACCCAGCCGGCGCTGACCATCGTGTCGCCCGCCTCGGCCACCACGATCGTGATCGACTGCGGGTCGGCCTCGATCTCCCTGGCCAGCCCGGTCACCAGGTGGCTCCGGTCCTCGTGCCAGACCGCCTCCTCCATCGCGGCGATCCGCTCAAGGTCCTCCCGGGCGGTCACCTCGCGCAGGCGTACCCCCTCGGGGAGGACCGGGACGGCGGCGGCCAGGGCCGCGACCGGGCCGACCACGACGGTCTCCTGCCCCTCCGGGACGAACCCGGCGGCGCGCAGCCGGTCGCCCAGGTCGGCCGGCTCGTCGTGGCCGTTGAGCTTCCACTCGACCTCCTCACCCCGGGCGCGGAAGATCTCCACCTGCCGGCCGATCAGCGCGTCCAACTCCGCGCCGGCCAGTCCGTCGAGGGTCCGGTAGGTGAGGAAGCCGCCGTGGTCCAGGCCGAGGATGCGGAACAGCGGGCCGTCCCGTTCCACGGTCACCCCGGCCGGCACCGGGTCCGGGATCTCCGGACGGATCTGGGCGTCGTAGGCGTCGCGGAGGCTCCGCGCATCAAGATCAGTCACCCACTCAGACTAGGCATCAGGTAAAGCGGATAATCGGCAATGTGTGGCAGGCGATCAGGCGCTGGTTCGACCCGCGCGAGCTGCGGTCAGTGGGCACCACCCCGGACTACCGCTTCTCGCTGGCCAACGAGCGGACCTTCCTGGCCTGGCTGCGTACCGGCCTGGCGCTGATCGCCGGCGGGCTGGCCGCGGCCCAGTTCCTGCCTCCGCTGCCGCTGGCCCACCTGCGCGAGGCGATCGCCATCGCGCTGCTGCTGCTCGGCGCCACCGTCGCGGTCCGGGCGGTCGACCACTGGGCGCGGACCGAGCGGGCGATCCGGCTGGGCGAGGAGCTGCCCACGTCCCGTTTCCCGGCGATCCTGGCCCTCGCCGTCGCCGTGGGCGCGCTGCTGCTGGTGATCGCGGTCCTCGCCCGGGTGATCCGATGACCGGCGACCCCGGTCTTCAGCCGGAGCGGACCCAGCTGGCCTGGCGACGTACGTTGCTGACGCTCACCGGGGTCACCGTGCTGCTGGTCCGCCTGGCCCTCGCCGGCGATCAGGCGGACGCGGCGCTGGCCGGGCTCGCCGTGCTGGGCTGGCTCGGCGCGCTCGCACTCACCTGGCGCCGAGCCACCGGCACCGGTCCCCGGCGGGCGCAACGCTGGTCGTTTCCGCTGATGGCGCTGATCGCCGCGGGTCTCGCGCTGCTCAGCGTCGTGCTGGTGGCACGCGGGCAGCGCTGAACCGCACCGATGGTCCATGATGTCCGCATGGCTCGCCTCTACGGGTTCCTCTTCCTGGCCCAGATCGTGCTCGCCGTCTTCGCGCTGATCAGCTGTCTCTCCGCCGAGGATGGTGAGATCCGGGCGCTGCCCCGCATCGCCTGGGTGCTGATCATCCTGTTCTTCCCGCTGGTCGGCTCGATCGCCTGGTTCGTGGCCGGCCGGGAACCGACCGCCCGGCGGTCGGGGACCCTCTGGCCGATGGGGAACGGGTTCTCCGAGCAGGAGCGCCCCCGGCCGGTGGCGCCGGACGACGACCCGGCGTTCCTGTCCTCCCTCGCCGAACGGACCCGGCGGGAGGACCAGGAACGCCTGCGCCGCTGGGAGGAGGACCTGCGCCGGCGCGAGGAGCAGCTGCGCCGCCAGGAGGACGAACGGGACCGCCCGGAGGTGTGAGGATCAGGCCAGGTTCGACGAGCGGGGGTACGCGTCGGCCGGATCGGTGAGCACGTTGACCAGGTACGGCACGCCGGCGTCGAAGGCGCGGGCCAGCGCCGGACCGAGGTCCGCGGCCTTCTCCACCGTCTCGCCCGCGCCGCCGAGCGCCTCGACCACCCGGTCGTAGCGCAGACCGGGCTGGAGGTCGGCGGCCACGTCGTAGCCGTACATGGCCCGCATCGGGTGCTTCTCCAGACCCCAGATGCCGTTGTTGCCGACCACGATGACCACCGGGAGCTGCTGGCGGACCAGGGACTCCGCGTCCATCAGCGAGAACCCGGCGGCGCCGTCGCCCATCAGCACGCAGATCTGCCGGTCCGGGTGGGTCACCCGGGCCCCCATCGCGTAGCCCATGCCGGTGCCGAGACAGCCGTACGGGCCGGGATCGAGCCAGGTGCCGGGCTGCGCCGGCTCCAGGTACTTCCCGGCGTACGAGACGAAGTCGCCACCGTCGCCGATGGTGATCGCGTCGGCGGCGAGCACCTTGCGCAGCTCGCCGTAGACCCGGGCGGGCCGGATCGGGTCGGTCTCGGCGGCCATCTCCTCGGCGTCGCGGGCCTTCGCGGCGTCCTCGGCGGTGCGTAGCTGGGCGACCCAGTCGGCGTGGTCGGCCCGATCACCGGGGTGCTCGGCGAAGGCGGTGAGGATGAGCCGCAGGTCGCCGACAGGGCTGGCGGCCGGCTGGACGTGGCCGGCGCGCTGGCTGGGCGCGTCGACGACGTGCACCACCTGCGCGTCACCGAAGTCGCCGAAGCCGAGCCGGAAGTCCAGCGGGGTGCCGACGACCACGACCACGTCGGCACCCCGGAGAGCGACCCGGCGGGCCTTGGCGAAGGCGAGCGGGTGCTCCGGCGGCAGGGCGCCGCGGCCCATGCCGTTGGTGAAGACCGGTACCTGGAGTGCCTCGGCGGCGGCGCGCAGGGCGTCGACCGCGGCGTACGCGTACACGTCGGAGCCGGCGACGATCACCGGCCGGGCGGCCCCGGCGATCAGGCCGGCCGCCCTGGCGATCTCGTCCGGGTCGGCCTCGATCGGGGCGATCGGGGTGACGGCCGGCAGGTCGGCGTCGCCGGTGGAGAAGACCGATTCGAGGGGGAAGTCGAGGAAGGCCGGGCCACGGTGCGGGGTGAGCGCCGCGGTGACCGCGGCGGTGACCGCGCGCGGGATGTCGTCGGCGCTGAACACCGTCTCGGCGTACTTGGTGACCGGGGCGACCAGCGGCAGGTGGTCCATCTCCTGGAGGCTGCCGGAGCCCCAGCGGAACTGCGGGGCCCGCCCGCCGAGCACCAGCACCGGGGAGGCGTTGAAGAAAGCGCTGGTCAGGCCGGAGACGCCATTGGTGACGCCAGGGCCGGCAGTGAGCACGGCCAGGCCGGGGCGGCGCTGGAGCTTCGCCACCGCCTCGGCGGCGAAGACGGCGGACTGTTCGTGCCGGACGTCGTAGATCGGGAAGCCGGTCTTGTGCGCGGCGTCGTAGAGCGGGAAGACGTGCCCGCCGGAGAGGGTGAACATCTCCCGTACGCCGTGCGCGCGCAGCGCCGCCAGCGCCAGCTCGCCGCCGTGCCCCTCGACCCGCTCCGTCATCGCGACTCCCCTCGTCCCGGGACCGGAGTCACACGTTACTGGCCGGTAGGCGGAATGGGAACCGCCCTCGGGGCCGGCGACGGGGTACGCCGCCGGCCCGGCCGGCGGATCAGCGGCCGGTGAAGCCCGGCTTGCGCTTCTCGACGAACGCGACCATGCCCTCGCGCCGGTCGTCGGTGGCGAACAGCGCCGCGAAGAGCTGACTCTCCCAGGCGAGGCCCGAGTTGAGGTCCATGTCCAGACCGCCGTCGACGGCCGCCTTGGCCGCCCGCAAGGCCTGCACCGGGCCGGCCAGAAACGGCTTCACGTAGGCGACCGCAGCGTCGTAGACCTCGGCGGCCGGGACCACCCGGTCGGCCAGCCCGATCCGCAGCGCCTCCTGCGCGTCGATCATCCGGCCGGTCATGATCAGATCCTTGGCACGCGCCGGACCGACCAGCCGGGCCAGCCGCTGGGTGCCGCCCGCACCAGGGATGATGCCGAGCTTGATCTCCGGCTGGCCGAGCTTGGCGTCCTCGGCCACGATCCGCCAGTCGCAGGCCAGGGCCAGCTCGCAGCCGCCGCCCAGGGCGTACCCGGTGATCGCGGCGACCACCGGCTTCGGGATCCGGGCGATGGCGCCCAGCGAGCTGGACAGGTCGGCCGCCCGCTCAGCCATGTCCACGTAGGACATGTCGGCCATCTCCTTGATGTCCGCACCGGCCGCGAAGACCTTCTCCCCGCCGTACACGATGACCGCGCGGACCTCGGCATCGACGGTGGCCACGGTCGCGGCAGCGCGCAACTCCTCCTGCACCTGGGTGTTGAGCGCGTTCATCGGCGGCCGCTCCAGTCGGATGGTACCGATGCCGTCCTTCACTTCCAGCCTGACGAACTCGCCCACGCTGCCCTCACTTCCTCGTCGAAGTCGCGTGCCAACCTTACGGCCCGGATCGTTGGGGTAGACAGTGCGGTGTCCGCCCCGACACCCGGAGTGAGGCCATGATCACCTATTTCGAGGACCGATCGGTACAGGTCACCTCCACCGCCGTACGGGTGGACGGACGGACCTACCCGCTGACCGAACTGAGCATGGTGTGGCACCGGCGAGGCAGCCGGTCCTGGCGGGTGCTGGCCGGCCGCGGTGCCATCGGGGCCGCCCTCGCCGGGCCGCTGGTGGCCGCCGCGCTCGGCGTCGTGATCGCGCTCCGGCTGCACCGCTCGTCCGTGGTCACCCTCGCCATCGTCGGCGCGTCCGTGCTGGTCGGCCTCGGGATCGGGCCGCTCGCCGACGTGCTCTTCGAGCACCTCGACCGGTCGTACACCAGGGGCAGCCGGGAGTTGGAGATGTGGGCACGCTGGCGGGGCCGGCCGGTGCGGCTGCTGGGTACGGGCGACGCGCTGCGCTTCGGCCAGATCTACCGGGCGGTCCAGCGGGCGATGGAGCACGACTCGGCGACGCCGCGTCAGAACGTGATCGGCTCGTCCGGCAGCAACCCGAGGCCGCGCAGCAGGCCGTAGGTGTCCTGCTCGCCCCAGAACTGGACGATCCGACCGCCGGCCAGCCGGTACATCTTGCAGGCGCTCTGCACCGTGGTGGCCCCCGTCGCGTCCCGCCGGTACGTCTGCGCCATCGAGACCACCACCCGGTCCTCGGCCGCGAAGATCTCCAGGATCTCCTGGTCGATCACGGTGAGCCCCGGCGAGGAAACGGCCCCCTCCGGATAGCGCCGGCCACGCACCGCCATGCCGGACCCGTAGATCTCCACGTCCTCGGCGACCACCTCGGCCAACTCGGCTAGGTCCTTGGTGACAAACGTCCGGAGGTATCGCCGGACCACCTCGACGTTGCGCTCCTGCTCGGTCATCGCCGTCTCGGCCCCGCTCCGGTCCGCCATGTCGGGGACGCTACCGGGACCGGCCCTTCCCGACTGCCCGCAGGGGTCGGGGCACGGGTCACCGCGCTGCCAATCCCCGGCGACCACAGCCACTCCTGTTCAACGCCTTTGGAACTGATTTCGCGAACGAATCGGAGTGCCCAGCCCGAGCGGTCCCAGCCCGGACGGTCCCAGCCCGAGCGGTCCGGCGGGGTGGAGCCTGCCGGGCCGGTGCGGGGCGGACAGTGGCGATAGCACAGACGATTCAGCTTTAAAGGCGGTGTCCACCTATCTCGGTGCACGCGGCATTCGCGCCACTGGATGCCGCGGCATAGTCCATCTTGAACCCGGATGGTTAGGCTAAATGATGACCCTCTATTACCGGGACGACGCGGTACAGGTCACCTCCGAGGCCATCCACGCCGGTGGGCACGTCGTCCGGCTCGCCGACATCGCGTACGTCTGGCACGCGCGCGGCGCGACCACCCTGGCCGTCCGGGGTCGGGTCCTCGGCCGGGGCGTGCTGGTCCTGCTCCTCTCACTGCCACCGCTGGTCGCGCTGGTCTGCGTGCTCTCCCTGGCCTGGGCCGCGCAGGACCGGGGCAACTGGAGGCTGGCGCTGGTCATCCTGGCCGCGTTCGTGGTCGCCGGGCTGGCGCTGACCCCGTTCCTGGAACTGCCGCTCGGCTGGCTGGACCGCTCCTACGAGCGTGGCAACCAGGTGCACGAGCTGTGGGTGCAGCATCGCGGGCAGGAGGTGATGCTGCTGCGCACGCCCGACGCGCTCCGGTTCGG
This sequence comes from Micromonospora sp. SL1-18, assembly GCF_047921505.1. Lineage (NCBI taxonomy): Bacteria > Bacillati > Actinomycetota > Actinomycetes > Micromonosporales > Micromonosporaceae > Micromonospora > Micromonospora sp. SL1-18. The sequence continues at coordinate 12,550 of NZ_JBLROA010000053.1, forward strand.
GCAGATCTACCGGGCCGTGCAACGCGCGGTCGAGCAGCATGGAGAGCGCCGTTGAGCATCAGCGGGCGCAGGCGGCGCCGGTTTCCTCCTCGGCTCAGGCGGCGCGGGCGGTCCAACGGTCGCCGGAACGCTGGACGGCCAGGGGCAGGCCGAAGGTCTTGGACAGGTTGTCGGCGGTGAGCGTGTCGGCGAGCAGCCCCTTCGCCATCACGCCGCCGTCTCGCAGCAGCAGCGCGTGGGTGAAGCCGGGCGGGATCTCCTCGACGTGGTGGGTGACCAGCACCAGGGCCGGCGCGTCCGGGTCGTACGCCAGCTCGGCGAGCCGGGCGACCAGGTCCTCGCGCCCGCCCAGGTCGAGCCCGGCGGCGGGCTCGTCGAGGAGCATCAGCTCCGGGTCGGTCATCAGGGCCCGGGCGATCTGCACCCGCTTGCGCTCCCCCTCGGACAGGGTGCCGTACGCCCGGTCGGCGAGGTGGCCGACGCCGAGCTGGCCGAGCAGCGCGTGGGCGCGGGCCTCATCGGTGCGGTCGTAGCTCTCCCGCCAGCGGCCGACCACCGACCAGGCCGCGGTGACCACGACGTCGGCGACGCGCTCGTCGGTGGGGATCCGCTCGGCGAGCGTGGCGGTGGAGAGGCCGATCCGGGTCCGCAGCTCGTTGACGTCGGTGCGGCCGATCCGCTCGCCGAGGACATGCGCGGTGCCGGTGGTCGGGTGCAGCCGGCCGGCGGCCAGATTGAGCAGGGTGGTCTTGCCGGCGCCGTTCGGGCCCAGCACCACCCAGCGTTCGTCCAGCTCGACCTGCCAGTCGACGTCGTGCAGCAGCGCGGTGCCGGAGCGCTTGACGCCGACCCCGTCGAGGCTGACCACCAGATCCAGGTCAACAGTCACCGGTCCATCCAACCACGCAGCCCGCGAGCCGCCCCCCACGGGCGGCGCCGCCGCCATATGGTGGGGCGCCGTGTCGTTGGACACCACAACCCGAGGATGGTTCATGCCCGACTGCTGCTGCCCGGAGCCGCGCGAATGAGCGCGGTCATCGAGATCTCCGGTCTCCGTAAGGCGTTCCACACCCTGCGTCAGGGACGTCGCGTCGCCGTGGACGGCTTCGACCTGTTGGTCGAGGCCGGGCAGGTCCACGGCTTCCTCGGGCCGAACGGCTCGGGCAAGACCACCACGCTGCGCGCCCTGCTCGGGTTGGTCCGGGCCGACGGCGGCCGGATGAGCATGCTCGGGGCCGAATCACCCGAGCGCCTGCCCGAGGTGGCGGGGCGGGTCGGCGCGATCGTGGAGAGCCCGCAGTTCTTCGGCAACTTCACCGCCCGCCGCACCCTGCGGCTGCTGGCCGTGGCCGGGGGTGTGCCCACGAGCCGGGTCGACGAGGTGCTGGAGCAGGTCGGTCTGCTCGACCGCAGCGAGGAGCGGGTGAAGGGTTACTCGCTGGGCATGAAGCAGCGGCTGGCGGTGGCGTCGGCGCTGTTGAAGCGGCCGGAGCTGCTGATCCTCGACGAGCCGGCGAACGGCCTGGACCCGGCCGGCATCCGGGAGATGCGGGACCTGATGCGCTCGCTGTCCGAGGCCGGCGTGACGGTGCTGCTCTCCAGCCACATCCTGGCCGAGATCCAGCTCATCTGCGACCACGTGACGATCATCAGCCGGGGCCGGCGGGTGGCGCACGGCCGGGTGGACGAGGTGCTGGACGGCTTCGACCAGCACGAGTGGCAGGTCCGGGTGGCCGAGCCGGAGCGGGCCGTGGAGCTGCTCGGGCGGGCCGGCCTGTCGGTCACCGCCCACGCCGACCATTTGGTGGTCGCCGGGGTCGACGAGCCGGAGCTGATCAGCCGCACGCTGGGCGAGCAGGGCCTGTGGGTACGCGAGCTGGTGCCGCTCCGCCCGGACCTGGAGAGCGTCTTCCTGGAGCTGACCGGCACCACCCCGCACCCGACCGTGCCCCGCCAGCTGGACGGGCCGGTGGCCGGCCCGGACGACGTGGTGATCGACCTCGACGTGCGCGAGAACCGGGAGGTGGACGCGTGAACCTGGTCCGAGCCGAGCTGGAGCGGCTGACCGCCCGCCGCTTCGTGCAACTGATGGTGGTGCTGCTGCTGGTCGCCTTCGCGGTGACCGCGGCGACCACGCTGGCCGGGTCGCACCAGCCCACCCCAGCCGAGGTGAGCCGGGCCCAGGCGCAGGCCGCGGAGCAGATACGCGAGCTGGAGGCGGCGCACGACCGCTGCCTCCGGATCAAGGCGGGGCAGGCGACGCCGACCGAGACCGACTACGTTCCGGTGAACTGCGCCGAGGTGGACCCGGGCCGGATGGAGCGGCTGCCCATGACGTCGGACTACCTCGAAGGGGTGTTCACCTTCGCCACCGACGCCGAGCCGCTGCTCTACTTCCTCGTCGCGTTCCTGATCCTCTTCGGATTCCTGGTCGGCGCCTCCTACATCGGCGCCGACCTGAACTCGGGCGGGGTGGTCAACCTGCTGCTGTGGCGGCCGCGCCGTTGGGCGGTGCTCGGCGCCAAGCTGGGCACGCTGCTCGGCGCGCTGCTGGTGCTCTCCGCGGTGGCGTCGGCGGCGTACCTGGGGGCGTTCTGGTTGATCGGTCAGACGGCGGGGTACCCCGGGCATCTGGACGGGGCGTTCTGGGGATCGCTGGGGGCCATGTGGGGCCGGGGGCTCGTGCTGGTGTTGCTCGCCGGGGCGGTCGGTTTCGCCGTCGCCACGCTGGGCCGGCACACTGCGGCGGCGCTGGGTACGGTGGCCGCGTACCTGGTGGTGTGGGAGCTGGGCGCGCGGCTGGTGATGCACATCCTCGACGTGGCCCGGCCGGACCAGTGGATGCTCTCCAGCTACCTGGGCGCCTGGCTCACCGGCGAGGTCACCTTCTGGGACAGGCATGCCTGCCGGAGTGGTTCCAGCGACTTCTGCGACCCCTCCTACATCCTGAGCTGGCGGCCGGGTCTGGCGGTGCTGCTCGGGTTGGCGGTCCTGCTGGTGGGGTCCGGCTTCGCCGCGTTCCGCCGCCGCGACCTGATCTGAGTGCGAACCGGTACGGCCCCGACCCGCGGGGCCGTACCGGCAACTCCTTGCAGCGCTACGGCGATTCGTGAAGAATTCCTTCACATGACGGCGCGGGCGGTGGGTGGCGGACGGTCAGCCGACCGTCGAGCCGAACACCTCGTCGCGGACCGCGTCCAGCGCGGTGCGCAGCGCGCCCCGCAGGATCGGTTCCTCGGTCAGCCCGGTGGTGACCACCCGCGGCCGGACCAGCGTGATCGCGGCGACCTCGTGCTGCACCCGCTCGGCCAGCGCCGCCCCGCCCGCCTGGCCCACCTCGCCGGCGAGCACCACCAGCGGCGGGTCGAGCACCACGCAGGTGCTCGCCACGCCGAGGGCCAGCCGGCGGGCCAGCTCGTCCAGCATCGGCACACCGGCCGTGCCGGCGGCGACCGCGGCGTGCACCGCCTCGGCGGCGCTGGCCTCGGCGAACCCGTGCTCGGCGGCCACCGCGCGGACCGCGTCCGCGCCCGCGAGCTGCTGAAACGCCGGCTTGGCCCGCTTCGAGACGTCCCGCGGGATGGGTGCGCCGGGCACCGGCAGGTAGCCGATCTCGCCGGCCGCCCCGCTGCTGCCGTGGTGCAGCCGGTTGCCGAGCACGATGGCCAGACCGACGCCCGCGCCCACCCAGACCAGCACGAAGTCCGACACGCCCTGAGCCGCGCCGGACTGGGCCTCGGCGACGGCGGCCAGGTTGACGTCGTTCTCGAAGACCACCGGGGTGTGCAGGTCATCCCGGAGCGCGGCGAGCAGGCCGCGGTGCCAGCGCGGCAGGTTGAACGCGAACGTGATGTCGTTGGTGCCCGGATCCACCAGGCCCGGGGTGCCCAGCACGATGCGCCGTACGCTCGACAGCTCCGCGCCGGCGCTGCTCGCCGCCTGTACCACCGCGTTGTGCACCACGCCCACCGGGTCGTCGGTGTCCCGGGTGGACTGTTCGACCCGGCCGATGACCGCGCCGGTGATGTCCGCGCAGGCCGCCACCACGCGCTCGGCGCCGACGTCCACGCCGACCACGTACGCGCTGCTCGGACGCACCGCGTAGAGCTGGGCGTTCGGGCCCCGCCCGCCGGCCTGCTCGCCGACCCGGGTGACCAGGCCGCGCTCCTCCAGCCGCTCCACCAGCTGCGACGCGGTGACCTTGGAGAGCCCGGTCAGTTCGCCGAGCCGGGCCCGGGTGAGCGGCCCACGTTCGAGGAGCAGCTCCAGCGCCGCACGGTCGTTGAGCGCGCGTAACAGGCGGGGGGTGCCGGGCAGCCGGGTCGCACTCATGCCACGTCCTCAATTTTCAGTAAAGTTTACTTAACAACAGAAATGCCTGTACAGGGGTGTCCGCTAGCGTATCGGCCACCCCGATCCGGAGTCGTCGGACGACCGTGGCAGGGAAAGGGGAGACTCGTGGGGCAGGATCCAGGACTCCGCCGGCTGGCTCTGAGCACGTTGCTGGCCGCGTACCCGGGCCCGATCCCGCCCGACTGGGCGGTGGACCTGCTCGGCGAGGGGCTCGCCGGGCACACCCTGTTCGGCACCAACATCCACGATCCGGCCCAGGTGGCGGCGACCACCGCCGAGCTGCGCGCCGGTCGCCCGGACGTGATCATCGCGATCGACGAGGAGGGCGGCGACGTCACCCGGCTGGCGCACGCCACCGGCAGCCCGTACCCGGGCAACGCGGCGCTCGGCGCGGTGGACGACGTGACGCTGACCCGCCAGGTGTACGCGGCGATCGGGGCGGAACTCGGGGCGCTCGGCATCACCGTCGACCTGGCCCCCACCGTCGACGTGAACAGCGCGGACGAGAACCCGGTCATCGGCACCCGCTCGTTCGGCGCCGACCCGGCCCGGGTGGCCACCCACTCGGCCGCCGCGGTCACCGGTCTCCAGTCGGCCGGGGTGGCCGCCTGCGCCAAGCACTTCCCCGGGCACGGCGCGACCGTCGCCGACTCCCACTACGAGCTGCCCACCGTCGACGTACCCCCGGCGGTGCTGCGTGAGCGCGACCTGCCGCCGTTCGCCGCGGTGATCGACGCCGGGGTACGCGCGATCATGACCGCGCACATCCGGGTCCCGGCGCTGACCGGCGAAGGCCCGGCCACGTTCAGCCGGCCGATCCTGGTCGACCTGCTGCGCGGCGAGTACGGCTTCACCGGCACGGTGATCACCGACGCGCTGGAGATGAAGGGCGCCGCGCTGGCCGCGGGCGGGGTGGGCCCAGCCGCCGTACGCGCGCTGGCCGCCGGGGCAGACCTGCTCTGCATCGGCGCGAAGGTCGACCCCGACCTGGTGGAACTGGTGGTCGAGGAGATCGTCGGCGCGCTCGGCGACGGCCGGCTGGACCGGGCCCGGGTCGAGGAGGCGGCCGGGCGGGCCGCCGAGCTGGCCGCCTGGACCGGCGCCGCCGGCACCCCGGGCACCCCCGACGGCCTCGGGTACGCCGCGGCGCTGCGCGCGGTACGCGTCGAGGGCGACGTCACCGGCCTGACCGCGCCGCTGGTGGTGCAGGTGCACGCCGCCTCCACCATCGCCGAGGGGCGGGTGCCGTGGGGGCTGGGACCGCACCTCGCCCGGGCCGAGGAGGTCCGGGTGGTGGCCGGGGATACCGACCCCGACGAGCTACGCCGACGAGCCGGCGACCGACCGATCGTGTTGGTCGGCCGCCACCTGCACCGGCTGCCCGGGGCGCGGGAGTTGGTCGAGGCGCTGGCCGCGGCGCATCCGGTGGCCGTGGTGGAGATGGGTTGGCCGGGTGTCTGGCGTCCGGCCGGAGCCCGCGCCTTCGTCACCACCTACGGCGCGAGCCACGCCAACGGTCGCGCGGCGGCGCAGGTCCTCGGCCTGGCCAGCTGAGCCCCACTCCCCCGGCCGCCATGCCGTAGCCGCCGTCTGCCGTAGCCGCCACCTGCCGTGGGCCGCCGCTCCGCGTCGTCACAGCTGCCAGCCCGGTGCGCATTCGTGGGCGACAGACTGGGTTCCTTTCGCTGCTTCCTACTAGTTGCTCATGGTTGAGCGGTTCGGATGTTTCGCTCTCCGCCTGGCCGTGGTGGTCGGGCTGGAGTCCTGGACCGGCAGTCTGGTCCGGTGGCGATCGGCCCGGTCCTGCAGGATCTGCTTCACCACACGGTGTGGGGTGTGCAGGGCGATGTCGGGGTCGCCTAATCGGTGCAGGATGTTGATCGCGGCGTTCACGTCGGCCTGCCACACCACCCCGCACCGAGTGCAGTAAAACCGGTCCCCGCTGCGGCGGCCGAAGGCGCCGCAGCGGTGACAGGTTTGTGAGGTGTAGGCGGCGTTGACGGGAACGTGCGCAGAACCTCTGCGCTCCGACACGTTCTTCAGCGCCTCGGCGGTGACCCCTTTGGTCCACGCGGCGAGACGCCGATTCATGTTCTTGCCGAGCTTCTTGCGCGCGGCGAAGCGTTTGGTGAGGTCTTCGGCCACTATCGTGGCGGCCTTGTCGATGACCTCGTGCACGGCGGTGAAGATCTCCGTCCGCACCCGGGCCCGGTGGCGGGCGGCCTGCCGGTCCCGTTTCACGGTGCCGAGATTGTTGGCCTTGATCCGCTGCGCCTTCGCGTGGTTACCACGGGCGGCGGCGGTGTTGGCTATCGAGCGCAGCTTCGCCCTGCGTCGGTTGCGTTCCTTGATCCGGTCCGACTCGCTGGTGAGCAGCTCGCCGAGGCGGGTGCCGTGGGGCTGGCCGTCGGAGTCGGTGAGGGCTTCGGTGTAGCCCTTGTCCACGCCCAGGGTCTGGTCACCGCGGGGCCGCTGCGACGAGCGCATGTGTGCTGCGTCGATCTGGTAGTGCACCTCCACCCGACCGCCGCGAATAATCAGCCGCAGCGTGCCCGTCGGCGCGACGGTCGTGGACAGCGGGATCTTGACCATCTTGCGGGGCTCAAGACCAGGAACAACCAGCCATAACCGGCCGCGCCCGTCGACGGCGTTATTGTAGTTGTCGGCGCGTACGACGATCTGATCGTGCGTGCGGTTGCGGCCCCGCTGCCAGTGCCGGCGCATCTGCCGAGCCAGGAACGGATCGTCCGCCCACCGGTCGGCCTTCAACACGTCGAACATCCGCTTCCGCTGTACCGGATCGGCGGTGTGCCGGGCGATCGCCCGCCGGACCTTGACCTTGGCCGCCTCCCGGTTCGCGGTGATGTCGCCGATCGCGTCACGGACGGTTTCCTTCCACGCGTTGGCCAACACACCAAACGACACGTGCGTGCCGTCAGCCAACCACCGGTCCCGCACCTGCCGATCCCGCAGTCCGGACCCGACACCGCTGATCGACCCGTACCGCTGCCACACCTCACTGCGCACCTGGCCCAGCCGACGAGCCTGCTCCTGCAGGGCGGCGTACTTGCCCGGATTCAGGGCGGCTGAATACGCGATACGCGTGACCTTCATTGGCCATCCCCCGCGGTCAGGACCGCCCCTCTGAGTTCCTTCTCGTAGCGCCGCAGCCCGTACAGCCGACAGGAGAAGGCGTGCACAATGGCCAGGAGGTCCTCGACCAGCTCCTGCTGGGGGGACAGGGCCTCCTGATTGGCCACGATGATCTCGCAGCCGCCGCGGACGGCCAGGTGCTCCAGGAAGTCGAAGCCGAAACGGGCCAGCCGGTCCTTGTGGGCCACCACCAGCGTGGCAACCTCACCCCGGTCGAAGGCGTCCATCAACGCCAGAAGCTTCTTACGGCGCAGGTTCATCCCGCCGCCGATCTCGCTGACCCACTCGTCCACCGCCAGGCCGCGAACCAGACAGAACTGCTGCATCGCCGCCACCTGCGAGGCCAGGTCAGCCTTCCGCCCCAGCGAGGAGACCCGGCAGTACACCACAACCCTCCGTCGGGCGGCGTCGAAGCCGGGCTGCAGCACCTCACGCACATCGGAGTCGTCGAAGTACCGCTGACCCGACGGCAGACGGCGGGCCGTGATCCGGCCTTCCGCCTCCCACCGACGCACCGTGCTCACCGAACGACCAATCCGCGTAGCGAACCCGCCGATCCGATAAACACTACCCACGATGGTCGACAATAGACAGTCCTGGCCGAAAAAGCGATCACTAGATGATTGAGTCCGAAGTTCGGGCTGCTCAGTGGTCATACGCGATAAGCGATCGCTTTCTGGGCGCTCCGATCATGGTGTTGTGCCAGATGCAGGTCGCCATCGCGAGGAGGCGCTGGCCGACCCGCGCGTAGATGCCGCCGCGGGTACGCGAGCCGTGCTGTTCGAGGCTGAGCTGGCCCTTGAGAGTGTCGAAGATCGCCTCGATCCACTGACGCATGTGCAGCAGGGCCCGTTCGGCGGGGCTGGGGGCAGGGTCGGAGGTGTTCTTCCTGGCCGGGCGGACCAGGTGGGCGCCCAGGTCGTCGCGGAGGAACTTCTCGAAGTCCGCTCCGGCGAAGCCCTTGTCGGCGAGGATCACCTGCCCGGACTGCACGAGGTGGTGGTCGACTTCCAGCAGGGCGGCCGTCACGTCGCGTTCGTCGAGTTTCGGGTTTGCCAGGCACCAGGTGACCGGCATGCCCTCGACGGTGGTGACCAGGTACAGGCGCATGCCCCAGAAGTAGCGGGAGTGGGAGGCGCAGTAGCCGTAGCCGGCGTCGCCTGCCAGGTCCGAGCGTTTCGCGGTCTCACGGGAGGCTCCGCAGGGCACCGGGGTGGAGTCGATCAGCCGCAGGATCGGCGCACCGGTGGGGGTGTTGGCGGCCAGGTGCCGGATCACCGTGGCGATCAGCGGGCCGGCAGCTCGTAGCCGCTTGCCGTATCCGGACTGGTCCGGGATGTAGGGGAACAGGTGGCGTAGATGCTTGCGGGCGCAGCGGATCCAGTGCCGTTCCCGGGGGAAGTCGAGCAGGACCTGCGCGATGGCCAGGCACAGCAGCTCGGCGTCGGACAGCAGCGGCGGGCGACCGATCCGGCGGCGCCCGATGACGTGGTCATCGAGGAACACGTAGAGTGCAGTCAGAAGGGTATCGAGGTCTGTCTTCACAAACTGACATCGATACCCTTCGTCATGCCCCAGTCAAGCCCGCGCTGCCGTACAGCCCAGACTTCGGACTCAATCATCTAGTCGCTCCTCCCTACAGACGCAGACGGACGGATCCGTCCGCGCCGGTCACCGGCATCGCGCCGACCAGCTCTTGAACGCGTTCAAATCCTGCCGTACGCTGAGCGCAACCTCAGTTTGAACGCGTTCAAGAAGGGCGACGAGATGGACGTGAAGGTCTGGATGTACCTGGCCTACCTCGCGGTCAGCATCGGTCTGACCGTCTGGGTGGCCCGGGCGCTGTCCCGCAACGGGCTGGTCTTCCTGGAGGACGTCTTCGCCGACAAGCGGCTGGCGGACGCGGTCAACAGCCTGCTCGTGGTCGGCTTCTACCTGCTCAACCTCGGCTACGTGACGGTGGCGATGAAGGAGGCCGACGCGGTGGGCACCACCAGCCAGGCGCTGGAGGAGCTGTCCATGAAGGTGGGCTTGGTGCTGCTGGTCCTCGGCGCGCTGCACTTCTTCAACGTCTTCGCGCTCGGCCGGTACCGACGCGGCCGGCTCCGCCAGCAGCAGGCGCCCCTCCACCCGCCGCTCGCCCCGGTGGGCTACCTGCCCGCGCAGCCCGGCGCCCGGCCGGTCAACCCCGCCCGCCCGATGCCCCAGACCAGCGCGATGCCCCAGGCCGGCACAACGCCGCCCGCCGGACCCACGTCGCAGGCCGACCCGACGCCACCGGCGCAATGACGCTGGTACCGGGCGGGCAGCTGGCGGATCCCACCGGGCACGGGGCCGGTGGGATCCGCTGGTTCACCGTCCTCTACGACGCGCACTGCCCGCTGTGCCGGGCCGCCCGGCAGTGGCTCGCGTCGCGCGCCCAGCTCGTACCCCTGGAGTTCGTGCCGGCCGGCTCGGTTGAGGCCCGGCGGCGCTTCCCCGGGCTGGACCACGACGCGACCCTGCGGGACCTGACCGTGGTGGCCGACACGGGCGCGGTGTACGCGGGCGACGGAGCCTGGTTCGCCTGCCTCTGGGCGCTGGCCGACCACCGCCGGACCGCGGAACGACTGGCCCGCCGCGACCTGCTGCCGCTGGCCCGGCGGGTGGTGGTGGCCGCTTCCTCGGTACGCGAACTGGTCCGCCAGCCCTGGCCGGACCCGGGATACGGTGACCACGATGACCGAGCAGACTGCGTCAACGACCGGTGCGGATGGCCCGACCACCGGGGCGACGGCCCGGGGTGAGCAGACCCGGCAGCTGATCCTGGACACCGCGATGCGGCTGTTCCGCGAGCGGGGCTACGCCCGCACCACGATGCGGGCGATCGCCCAGGAGGCCGGGGTGGCGGTAGGCAACGCCTATTACTACTTCGGCTCCAAGGATCACCTGATCCAGGAGTTCTACGCGGACACTCAGCACGAGCACCGTGCGGCGGCCGCGCCGGTGCTCGGCCGGGAGCGGGACTTCGCGCCTCGGCTGGCCGGGGTGCTACACGCCGGCGTGGACGTGCTGTCGCCGTATCACTCGTTCGCCGCCACCTTCTTCAAGACGGCGGCGGAGCCGACCTCGCCGCTCAGCCCGTTCTCGTCGGAGTCGTCGGAGCCACGGGAGGCGTCGATCGCGCTCTTCCGCGAGGTGCTGGAGGGCTCCACCGCCCGGGTCGACGCCGAACTGCGGCCGGCGCTGCCGGAGTTGCTCTGGCTGGCGTACATGGGTGTGGTGCTCTACTGGGTGCACGACCGCTCACCGGAGCAGGTGAAGACGCGGCAGCTGATCGACGGGGCGGTGCCGCTGGTGGACCGGTTGGTGGGGCTGTCTCGGCTGCGGGTACTGCGACCGGTGGCTCGCCAGGCGCTCACCCTCATCCACACGCTGCGTCACTGATCGGCGAGCCGGCCCGCTTCTGACCAAACCGCAGGTCAAGTCCATTACTGGATAGTGTCGGACCGCCGATCACCCCTTGCTCCGGCACCTAGCCGACACTTAGCGTTACTTATGACGGGGCCTGGGAGGAGAGGTTGCGGACCGTGGATCCGGCCCGGGATCCACGGTCCGCGCCCACCCGGACCTCATCGGGGGAAGACGCCGTACGAGATCCAGCCCCGGTCCGGGAAGCCGGCCGCCTCGGCCACCCGCGCCGAGGAGCGGTTGCCGAAGGTGTGCAGGTAGGTGGGGATGGCTCCCTCGTCGAGCACCCGCCGGGCGGCCTGCGCGACCAGCCGCCGGGCTAGGCCCCGGCCCCGGGCGGCGGGCACCGTGTCGACGGCCAGCTCGTGCCCGTACGCGTCGTGCCGCTTGATCCCGGCGCCGGCCAGGTAGCGCCCGTCGGCGTCGCGCACCACCAGCACCTCGCGGTCGAAGAGCCGCAACCAGGGCGGCAGCCCGGACGTGGCCGGCGGGACCCACTCGCCGACGTCGGGCAGCGGCGCCGGCGAGGTGCTCCACCGGAACAGTCCGGCGTGGGTGGTGAACTGCGGCGCCCCGACCGCCGCCGGCAGCATCGGCAGCAGTTCCTCGGCCGACCGCCCGTGGGCGAGGGCCCGGACCGCGTCGACCCGCTCGGGTGGCACGGAGAGGATCGCGCACTCGGGCGACGCGACCGCGATGGCCGGCCGCTGCCGGCCGTCCCAGGCCGGTTGGGCACGGCGTCGCGAGCGGACCACGTGCAGCCCGGGACCGGCCGGCCACTGCCCGAGCCAGGTCGCCAGATGCAGGAACAACCGCCGGTCCAGCACCGGTCTACGCCTCCTCGCCCGCCTGGCCGCCACGCCTTGTCGTGATCACGGTACGCTCGGCCGGCCCCTCCGTGACCAGCTCGCAACAGATCGACCACCCGGCCGTCGATCCGGCTGCCGGTGGCGGGAACCAGGGGCCGGCAGTCCGCGTCATACCCATTTCCATACATGTACAACTTTCTCTGGGACGGTAATGGGCATGCCGAATCAGCCGAGTGACCGCTACCAGCAGGACATCGAGCGCAGCTGGCCGGCCGCGACCGCCGGGCCGTGCCCGGTTCAGCCGCCGCACCGGGAGGTCCGGAACGGCCGGCCGCTCTCGTGGGCCGAGCTGAACGCACTGCCGGCCGGCACCTCGACGCAGCACGGCCTCAACACCCGCTGACACACCACGTCCCTGCGGACGCCACAGAAAGCCGCGACACACGCGGGCGCTCCACCCCGACCTTTCGCACAGGTGTCGGGTAGCGTCGTCTGGTCCGAAAATCCGGCCTACGACAGGAGAAACTCCGCGCATGGGCAAGAAGACGATCCACGTCTCCGACTTCAGCGGCCAGGTGCTGCGCCCCGACGACGAGGTGGTCAAGGTCGTCGTACTGGAGCACCCTGACCTGGTCGCCGGGCCCGTGCAGCTGGATGCCACACCCCTCGAGGTGGAGAGCATCGACGACGCGGCGCTGGACGTGGCCGTGGTGGAGATCCACGACCGGCACGGCGGGGGCGAACCGCGCCGGGTGGTGCTGACCGCCAGCGAGTTCGACGCCATGGCCACCGACACGCCGATGGCGCGGCTGCTGCGTACCGCCGAGCGGGTCAAGCTGCCGAAGGCACGGCGGAGCACGGAGAAGGTCGACTACGGCACCGTCGAGCACGCCGGGAAGCCGCATCGCGGCCGGGTGACCGAGGAGGAGGCGCGGCTGGTACGCGAGCACCTCGACGAGGTCAACAAGCGCCTCGCCGACGCCGGAATCCGGCAGGTCGACCCCGCCGACCCGGAGCACGCGGCCCGCTACGGCTTCCCCGCCGTCGACTGACGTCCCACCCCGCCGGGTACGCGCCCCCGTGCCGCGTACCCGGCCGGCGGTGCCGGGGTCGTCGCCGGCGCCCGTGGCGTGGGCACCACCGCTGCACCCCGATCCTGCCGGCCGGGTGCCGTCGCGGGGCTCCCCAGCGCGGGGGATCCCGGTCCCCCGCGAGTGGGGTCAGCGCCCCCGCGCGATCTCGGCGAGGGCGCCGCTGACGGCCGTCTCCATGGTGTCCTTCGCCAGGCCCAGGCCGGTGAGGACGCCGTCGCCGCCCTCCTCCTCGATCAGGGCGAGCAGGATGTGTTCGGTGCCGACGTAGTTGTGGCCGAGGCGCAGCGCCTCCCGGAAAGTGAGCTCCAGGACCTTCTTGCCCCGAGCGTCGTAGGGGATCAGGTCCGGGACCTGCTCGGCCTTCGCCGGAAGCGCCGCGGTGACGACCTCCCGCAGCCGCTCCAGGGGTACGCCCTGCGCCACGATCACCTGGGCGGCGAGCCCCTCCGGCTCGGCGAGCAGGCCGAGGGCCAGGTGCTCCGGGCCGATCTCGGCGTTGCCGGCGGTGCGTGCCTCCTGCTGCGAGGCCATCACCACGTTGCGCGCCCGCAGGGTGAAGCGGCCGAACCCGGCGTTGGGGTCGAGCGCCGCGGCCGTTTCCGCCTTTGCGGCGGACCGCTTCTGGGCGGCCTGCTTGCTGACGCCCATGCTGCGGCCGATCTCCGTCCAGGAGGCACCCGAGCGCCGGGCCTGGTCGACGAAGTGTCCGATCAGGTGGTCGGCGACGTCGCCCAGGTGGTCGGCGACCAGGACGGCGTCGGCGAGTTGGTCCAGCGCGTCGGTGTGCGCCTTCTTGATGCCATCGATCAGCTCGTCGAGGCGTACGGGGTGGGTCATCTTCAGCGGGTCGGTCATGCGTCAACCATAAGTTGACGCATGACCTTCGTCAACCTGCGGTTGACGCTTCTCGCGCCGTCAACTCGTGCGGGCCAGCCGAAGGGCGAGAACGGCGAAGCCGACGGCCTGCAGCGTGGCACCAGCGACCTCGAACCATTCGGTACCGGCGATCAGGCCGGCCACGTGCAACACCGGCCAGCCGCAGATCGCGGCCGCGGCCCAGGACGGTACGGTCCGGGCGCGCAGGAGGGCGATGCCGAGCAGCAGGGTGCCGAGGATGTTCCCGACCACGAAGAGCAGCAGCCACGGGATCGCGGCCTCGCTCGCGGCGTCCAGCACCGCGGCGTAGTCGCCGGTGGGGCCACCGCGCTCGGCCATGGCCAGGTCGACGAAGCCCCTCGTCACGGCGCCGAAGTACGCCACGTACCCGCCGATCATGAGTGATCCGCCGACGAGGCCGAGCCGGTTCGCCCGGGACCGGGTGAACCCGATGGCGCCGAGCGTGGCCGGGATGATGAGCAGGCAGCCGAGCAGGGCCGCGATGGCCGACGCCCGGAGCAGCGCCGGATGCGCGGCGGAGAGCGCGAGGCTGTCCGCGCCGGTCTCGTCGCTGCCGCCGTCGCGGGTGGCCCAGGCGTAGCAGGCGTTGGCGACCAGGAATCCCCAGGGGGCGAGCAGCATCGCGAGGGCGGTGCCGATGCGGCGCGTCGCGTCGGCGGGGGCGAGGGTGGTCTCGCGGTCGAGGGTCGCGGTCATGGCGTGGCCACCACCGGCCGCCGGAGGCCCGGCCAGATCAGCACCAGGGCGACGACGGTGACCGCGAGACCGACGCCGATGAGCACCTCGTTCGCGCTGGAGATGCTATCGTCGCCGAACGCCGGCAGCACGGCGAGCCCGGACAGGATCCGGGTGACGAACACCGTGACCAGGCCGCCGCGCCGTCCGCGCCAGGCGAACCAGGAACCGGCGAGGGTGAGCGCGCCGAGCAGGGTGATGACCACGGCTGCGGCGACCGGCGGCTGGCCCTCGCCGCCCACGCCGAAGAGCCCGGTGGCGAGGTCGCCGAGACCGAGCAGGCCGGCGAGTACGAGGCCGACGGTGAAGGTACGGGTATGTCTCACGGTTGCCCTCCTTGAGCGGATGTACCTGACCAGCAGTCTTGGGCCGATGCCCGGTCGAGGGCATGGCGGGCTCGGGACTCGGGGTGCGGGGAGGCACGGAGGACATCTCCGTGCTGGCACGTACCCGTTGGTGCCGTGGTGGACTTACCGTGAACGCCATGACCCTGTCGCGGCTGGTCGCGTACGCGATGACGGCGCTCGCCGTCGTGCTCGTCGGCGCGGGAAGCTGGCTGCTGACCGTCGGCGGCGACGCCGGTCAGGTGGTCTACTTCGCCAGCGCCTGCCTGCTCGCCGCCGCCTCCGTGGTCCTGGGCACGCTGATCGCGTCGAAGCGCCCGACCAATGTGATCGGTCCGCTGCTCACCTTCTTCGGGCTGCTCGCGATCTGGGTCGCCCTGACCGACGTCTACGCGTACGTCGTCGAGCACCACCCGGGGCGGCTGCCGGTCTCGTCACTCCTGGTCACCACCGGCCAGGGCTTCTGGATGCTCAACTACGTGCCGGCGGCACTGCTCATGCTCCTCTTCCCCGACGGGCGGCTGCTGCCCGGCCGGCGATGGCGGCTGGTGGCCGCCGGCCTCGTGGTCGTGCCGGGAGCGTTCATCGTGCTCGCCGGCCTCGACCCCGCCCCGTTCCCGCCGCCATTCGCGGACGTCGAGCACGCGTTCGGCACCCCGCCTCCGGCGCTGGCGCGGGTCCTGATACCGATCGCGATCGCCCTGCTGCCCGGACTGCTCGTCCTGCTCGTCGCATCCGCGTCGGCGATGGTGACGCGATTCCGGCGAGCCACCGACCCGGTCCGCCGGGCGCAGGTGAAATGGTTCGCGCTCGGCGCGTTCTTCCTGCCCGCGACGCTGCTGCTGTGCTGGCTGAGCTACCTGCTGCTCGACGGGCCGGACCTGGCCGTGGTCGGGCTCGCCGCGACGCTGGTCGCGATCCCGGCGGCAACCACGATCGGCATCCTCCGCCACGACCTGTACGACGTGGACAAGGCGCTCAGCGCCACGGTCACCTACGGGCTGGTCACCGCCGCGCTGCTGGCGTTCTACACGGTCGCCATGTTCGTGGCCGGCGTGGCGGCGGGGCGTTCCTCCCCGGTGGCCGCAGCCGGCGCCACCGCGGTCTGCGCGCTCGCCCTGTCCCCGTTGCGCGTCCGGTTGCAGCGTCGGGTGGACCGCCGGTTCTATCCGGCCCGCCAGGCCGCGCTCGCGGCGATCGATGACCTCCGTGATCGGATGCACGCCGGTGTGGCGGCGCCGGAGCGGCTCGAAGAGGCACTGCGACAGGCGTTGCGCGATCCGGAGATACGGGTCGGGTATCGGATGCCAGGCACGAACGAGCTGGTCACCGCGACCGGGGCAGGCTTCGAGGCAGCCGGGGACGCGGCCGTGATCCGGCTGGGTGGCCAGCAGATCGGCGTCCTCGTACGCGGCGGGACCACCACGCGCGAGCTGATGCGCGAGCTCGCCGACGCCTGTGCGCTACTCGTCGAGGTGGTCCGGCTGCGGTTACAGCTACGCCGAGCGCTGCTCGACGTGGAGGCCAGCCGGTCCCGGCTGCTACGCGCCGGTTACGCCGAACGGCTACGGCTGGAACGTGACCTGCACGACGGCGCCCAACAGCGACTCGTCTCACTCGGCATGGCGCTGCGCCTCGCCCAGCGACACCTTCCCGAAACCGACGTGGCCGGCCTGCTCGACCAGGCCGTCGCCGAACTCGGCACCGCGGTCGCCGAGCTGCGGCAGATCGCGCACGGGCTGCGCCCGCCCAGCCTCGACGAGGGGCTGGCCAACGCGCTGACGATGCTGGTCCGCAGCGTGCCGCTGTCGGTCACGCTCGACGTCTGCCCCGAGCCGGTACCCGAGGACCTCGCCGCCACCGCCTACTACGTGGCCAGCGAGGCACTCGCGAATGTGGTCAAGCACTCCCGCGCCACCGCCGTACACCTGCGGGTGTCCCGAACGGGCGGCGACCTGACCGTGCTGGTCCGCGACGACGGCGTCGGCGGTGCCCGCGTCCGGCCCGGCGGCGGGCTGGCGGGCCTCGGCGACCGGGTCGCCGCCGCCGGAGGCTCGCTCAGGGTGGCCGACCAGCCGGACAACGGGACACTCGTCGAGGCGGTGCTGCCGTGCGGATCGTGATCGGCGAGGACTCGGCGCTGTTCCGGGAAGGGCTGGCGCGGTTGCTCGCGGACGCCGGCCACGAGGTGGTCGGCAAGGCGGTCGACGCGCCGAGCCTGCTGGCCGCCACCGAGGAGGCCGAACCCGACCTGGCCATCATCGACGTCCGGATGCCGCCCGACCACACCGACGACGGCGCCCGGGCGGCCCGGCAGATCCGCGCGCGGCACCCGAAGCTCGGCATCGTGCTGCTCTCCCAGCACATCGAGACCCGGCATTCGGTGGACCTGGTCACCGGCGGACGGTTCGGGTACCTGCTCAAGGACCGTGTCCTCGACGTCGACGACTTCCTCGACACGCTGCGGCGGGTGGCCGCCGGCGGGTCGGCGCTCGACCCGGAGGTGGTCACCCGGCTCATCGGCCACCGACCGCCGGACGACCCGCTCAGCACCCTCACCGCCCGGGAGCGGGAGGTCCTCGCCCTGATGGCGCAGGGGCGCACGAACGTCGGGATCGCCCGCCGACTGTGGCTCACCGAACGAACCGTCGAGGCGCACGTCAGCTCGATCATGGCCAAGCTCGGCCTGGCCTCCTCCGACGAGGACCACCGGCGGGTGCTCGCGGTGCTCGTCCACCTCCGCCGGCCGCATCACCGATGAGCGTTGCCGAGGCCCCGGGCCAACCTGGGCGGCGCGCGCGAGGCGTCGCCCGGACAGCCGGTACCATCGGCGCGTGAACCGCTACTGGCACGTCGTGCTGCCGCCGCTGTGCGCCTGACCGGGCGTACGCGCTGATGGCTTGATCCACGGCCCCGGCCGGGCGGCCGGGACGCCGGGTCGTGCGCCCGTTTCGAATCCAGACCCCAAGACGGTATTCGACGACGGAGTTCACGACTGTGCCCAGCCGCACCTCTTCCCCTGCTGCCACCCGCTCGGCTTCCGGCGAGCCGCAGGCCCACCACGCCAACCCGGTCACCGGGGCCGTTCCGATCCTGACCGCCGCGGTGCTGTGGGGCACCACCGGAACGGCCAGTTCCCTCGCGCCGGCCGGAGCACCGGCGGCGGCCGTCGGCTCCGCCGGTCTGACCCTCGGCGGCCTGCTGCTGTTCGTCTCCACCCGAGGTGCCCACTCGCTCCCCAAGCGGTATACGAGCGGCGAACGGTGGCTGCTCCTGCTGGGTGCGGTTACGGTGGCCGGCTATCCGATCAGCTTCTACCCGGCCGTGGCACGCTCGGGAGTGGCCGTGACCACCGTGATCGCGCTGGGCAGCGCACCGGTCTTCGCCGGCCTGCTGGCCTGGATCACCCGGCAGGCCCGGCCGACCGCGCGCTGGGCGTACGCCACGACGGCAGCGGTCATCGGCTGCACGGTCCTGGTCCTTGCCCCCGATCTCGCCGACGCCACCGCAGCCGTCGACCTCACCGGCGTGGCGCTGGCCGCCCTGGCCGGGCTGTCCTACGCCGCCTACTCGCTCATCGGCGGGCAGCTCATCGCACGGGGACATCCCTCCGGCGCGGTGATGGGGGCGATGTTCGGTGGCGCGGCGCTGCTGGTCCTCCCGGTGCTGCTGCGCGGCGACGCGCAGTGGCTGGTCACCTCTCGCGGCGCGGCGGTGGTCGGACACCTCGCGGTGGTCACCACCTTCCTCGCCTATCGGCTCTTCGGGTACGGCCTGCGGCACACCACCGCGCAGGTGGCCACCACCCTGACGCTGGCCGAGCCCGCCGTCGCGGCGGTGCTGGGCGTCGCGGTCCTGGATGAACGCCTGCCCGTCCTCTCCTGGTGCGGGCTGGCGGTCGTCGGCGTGAGCCTGGCCTTCCTCACCGGTAGCCGGCGTCGCGAGCAGAGCTGAGCTACGTGGGGTGACCACCGACGATCTCAGTCTTCTGCCTGACCGAGGGGGTCACCGAACAGATCCGGGGCCGGTCTCGATGACCGGCCCCTGATCGGGTTACCGCTGTGCGCCGCCAGGGACTCGAACCCCGAACCCGCGGATTAAGACTCGCCCTCGGAGCCGACTCCCGATGCCCGTATGTCACCCTGGGAGCCCACGACTGGCCGCCGCGGATCAGGTGCGCGAGTCCCGCTCCGGGAGGCAGCATGGCCAGACGCGTCTACCTGCACATCGGTGCCCCGAAAACGGGCAGCACCTACGTGCAGAATGTGCTCTGGAGCAACAGAAGTGGCTTGAAGCGGGCCGGGATCTTGCTGCCGGGGACCGCAGCAGCTCACGATCAGGCGATGGCCGACCTTCGCCAAGCGTACTGGCGGGACGCCAGCGCGCGCTGGACGTGGGACCGGCTGGCCGCGAAGTCCCGCAAGTGGGCCGGTGATGTGATCATCAGCAACGAAGGGCTGGGTGCGGCCAGCCAGGAGCAGGCTGCCCGCGCGGTGGAAAGCCTGCAACCGGCCGAGATCCACATCATCGTGGCGGGACGCGATCTGTGGCGTACCTTTCCGTCGACCTGGCAGCAGAGCATCCGGGCCCGCAGCGCCTGGCGCTTCCAGGACTTCATACAAGCCGTCGAACTCGGCAAGTTTGAGGTCTTCTGGGAGAACTACACGGCGACCCGGATGCTACATCGGTGGGGCGACCTAGTTCCCGCGCAGCAGCGGCACCTGGTGACCATCCCTCCTCCGGGGGCTCCGCACGACACCCTGTGGCACCGCTTCGCCGGCATCATGAACATCCCGGACGGCCTGTGCGAGCTCGAAGGCCCCACCTCGAACCCCTCGCTCGGTGCCGCCGAGGCCGAGGTGCTCCGCCGCGTCAATCAGGCGTTGGGGGACAACTACCCGCTGCGTACGCCGTATCAGAAGGTCGTCCAGCGCCACCTGGTCGACGCGGTGCTGAGACAGCGCGAGAACGGACTGAAGTTCGGCGTCGGCCTGGACAAGGCCGAGTGGGTGATGGATCTCGCGGAACGGCAGATCAAGGAACTCCAGGACTACCCGTGCAACATCGTTGGCGATCTCGACGAACTCAGGCCGACCAACATGAAGCAGACCCGCACTCCCGACGAGCTCGACGACGGGCAGGTCCTTCAGACGGCGATCGAGACGATCGTCGGCATGCTGGCGCACGTCGATTCCCTCAGCCAGCGGGCCGACCGCCGGTACGAGGAGGTCTTGTCTCGGCTCGAGGCCCGAGCAATCAGAGGCGTCAAGCGCAGACTGCGAAGCACCAGCCGGCCGAACCCCTAGCCCTGCTCTTTCACGAGTGCGGGGGGTCGTCCTCCACGTTGCCGCATCATGGTTCTATGTGGACGTGCACAACGATGTCGGACTTACCGCCTACCTGGTAAACGAATCACGAGCGCGACGGGAGGATCTCGCGGGCGATCCGCTGGCGAGGGAGTGGATCTCGGACGAGGACCGCGGCGCGGTTCGGGACCTGTGGGACGAGTTCGGCGGGCATGTGTACCCCCACGACGATCTGGTCGTGTCACTGCGTGGCCGCATCATTCTGGACACCCTGGCCGAGGCTTTGGCGAAGCGCAGCGACATGGTGCTGGTGGTGTGCGGCGCCGGCTTCTCCTCGTATCCATGGCTGCTGCCGTTCGCCGCGGCGATGGAGGTCGACCTGCCCGAGCTTGTGGCCGCCAAGCGGCGACGAGCCGCCGAGCTGCGGGCAGCCGGAGTGCTTGATCAACGAGAGGTCGAGCACATCGCGGCGGATCTGAACGGCCCGGAGGCACGTCGCCGTCTCCTCGACCAGATCCGGCAGTTCGCCGCCGGGCGGCCCATCGCGTATGTCGCCGAGGGGCTGGTCTTCTATCTTCCCCCGGAGCATGCCCGGGCGGTCGTCGGGCTGGGGGCCGCGGCGGGGCCACAGACCCTGACGGTGGTCAGCTACTGGCCGCTCGCCGCGGCGGACCATTCGGTGCTGGCAGCGCAACGCCGGTGGTTCCGGAAGCGGTCGATTCCCGAGGACGCCAGCTACCTGACCACCAGTGATCTCTCGGCGGTCGTGGGTGCTCCCGTGGAGAACCACAGCACCGAGGACCTCCAGCGCCGGTACCTCGGCGAGGTCGTCGTACCCGAGACCGAGCTGATCCCGGAGCACGTGGCGGTAGCCGGGTCATGACCGACGTACTGCACGTCCAGACCAGGGCATACCCCCTGCACTACGCCTCGATCGACCGCATGTTGGAGACCGTGGTGGTGCCGGGACGGGGCGAGATCGACCTCGTCCCGGGAACGCTCGGTTCGGTGGCGTACAACTTCGAGGAGACGATCGAGGTCGATTTCACGGAACTCGCCCGGGCCGCGATCAGCCTGCCCGACGTTACGATCGTCAGTTGCCGGATCCGGGTCCTCGCCGCCGGTGCCGTACTCGTGGCGTATGCCCTGCGCCACCGGGCGGATCTTCGCGAACTCGACGTGCACACCCTGGTCGCGCTGGACGCGACGACCAACCGCAGGCTTCGGGAGGCCGACCAGGACCTGCTGGGAGACATCATGGCCGCCGCGCAGCGGTCCGGACTCCTCGGGCACGTGATGGTGCCGCCGGGCGGCACCGAGGCCGCCGACTGGACGGAAATCGACCCCCGCGCCGTCCGGTACAACTGCCACTTCATCACGCGAGACCCCGCCTGGGAGCCGGACGGCCGGGTGCCTGGTCTGGCGCTGGGCCCCCACTGTCAGATTCTGCTGCCCTACACCTACGCCTGGGACGGTGATCCATCCCAGGACGCTGTCGAGAACATCCTCACGATGCTGGAACCAGCCGATATTGCCGTCGCTCAGCAGTCGGTGCTGGTCGGCGCGAGCGTCGGCGGGATCCGGATCCTGACCAAACTGGCCCGCGCGACCCCCGGTCGGCTCGAGGGTCCGGAGTTCCGTCGGTTCCTCGACGGCGTCTGGGCCGACTATCACCATCTCGACGCGTACCGGGTGGAGTCGGGTCAGGACCACCGGGCCACGTACCTCGCGGCCCGCGAGACCATCGGGCTCGACGGCACCCACGAGCGCGCGGAGAGGCTGCTCAGCCACGTGCACGCCTCGCTGCTTGCCGAGGCCTCGCTGCGCAGCGAGGGGTTGGACAGGCGACTCAACCGGGCCGCCGCCGCACTGACCGTGGTCGCGTCCGCGTCGTTTCTGCTCGACATCGCGGCCTTCCTGTTGCCGGACGTGAGCGGGCAGACGAAGGTGGTGACCGTCTCCGGAGTGACTCTCTTGGCCGCCGGTGTGCTGGGCGCGATCATCTCTTGGTCCGGAGAACGGACCGCCGCGCGGTAGCGCACGGCGAGCTTGTCGAACCGGGTCGCCATTGCGCGGTTGCGCTTGAACCGATTGATGCCGCACTCGACCGCGTGGCGCTGCTTGTACCTGTGCGGGTAGAACGCCGGCGGCCGGCCGCCTTTCGAACCGAGTTTTCGTCGAGTACCGGGACGAGCTGCGGGCTGTCCCCGCCCTGGATCACCGAGGGGCCGGACCGACGATCCGCTGGCTGCGGAGCTGCGCGGGATCCGCGACCGGGAGCAGCCAGGGGCCAGCGAGGAGTCCGACGGCTACCTGGGTGGCGCCCGCGACGACGAGCGTGGGACCGGCGCCGGCCAGGTCGATGACCGCCCCGCCGGCGAGCAGGCCGATCGAGACGGCGCCGTCGTGCACCAGGCTCTCCGCGGCGAAGGCGGCCCGTCGTTCCGCACCCTCGGTGCGGGTGGCGATCAGGCGGTTGAGGGCGGCGATGCCCAGCGGCATGGCGAACCCGCCGACCGCGGCCAGCGTGGCGATCAGCGCGAGCGAGGAGGTGACGGCGGGCAGCGCGGCGAAGGTCGCGCCGAGCAGGATCCAACCGGCCGCCATCGTGCCCAGCGGCGGCAGCCGGGGTACGAGCATCGGCGCGAGCAGCGCGCCTGCGAGCGAGCCCGCACCGTAGCCGGTCATGCCGGCCGAGACGAGCAGCCCGGGCCGGCCGGTCTCGGCGCCGAGGATCGCCAGCCCGAGGGTGAAGGCGAACCAGGTGAGACCACCGACGCCGGCCATGGTCACCGCGCGGCGTACCTCGGGGTGACGGGCCAGCACGTGCCGGAGCGTGGGAGTGCTGGCGGCACTCTCGGCGCGGGGCACGGCGGTGCCGCGTACGGTCAGCAGCAGGACGGCGCCGAGAGCGACGGCGGCTGCCTCCGCCCAGAGCAGCTGGAACAGCCCACCGACGGTGATCGCCCACCCGGCCAGCGGCGGCGCCAGGATCATGGTGCTGCGGTGCGCGAAGTCCTGCCAGGCCAGCATCCGGGCGGCGACACCGGGGCCGGCGTCGTCGCAGATGTCGGCGAGCAGCGCCCGCTGCCCCGGCCCGCTCAGCGCGGTGGCGGCCCCGGTGACCAGCCCGGCGGTGGCCAGGTGGAGCGGGCCGACGGTGCCGACCGCCGCGCCGACCGGGACGACGAGCAGCCCCAGCACCTGCACCGCGAGCACCCCGGCGAGGGACGGTCCGGTGGTCAGCCGCTGCCGCACGCCCCGCGCCCACCAGGCCGAGGTGAGCATCGGCAGCCCGACCGCGCCGCCGACCAGTCCGGTGGTCCAGGCCGACCCGGTCTCGGCGAGCGCGACCAACGGCAGCGCGACGGCGGTGGCACGCTGCCCCAGCCAGGTCACGAAGGTGGTGGTCAGCATGGCGGCGAGGGCGCGGCGAGGGTTCACGATTTCGATCATGTGGTTCCGGCGGCTCACCCGGTAGCTGGCGAATCGACGCGGTGGCTCATAACCTGCGCCTATGAGCTCCCTACCCACGGTCGATGAGCTGCGGCTCGTCGAGGCGCTGGCCCGGCACGGTTCCCTGGGCGCGGCGGGCCGCGAGATGCGGATCAGCCAGCCGGCCGCGAGCAACCGGCTGGCGGCGCTGGAGAGGCGGATCGGCGAGCGGCTCTTCGAGCGGGACACCACCGGGGCGCGACCGACCCCGGCGGGGCGTACGCTGGCGGCGGAGGCGGCCCACGTGCTCGGCCACCTGCAGGCGATCTTCGACCGGACCCGGGCGGCCGCGCGTGGCGAGGTGCTGAGCGTGGGCACCTTTCCGAGCCTGGCCGCGTTGCTGTTCCCCGCCCTGGTCGACCTGCTCGGCGACGTGACCGTGCAGCAGGTCACCGACCACGGCGACCGGCTGGTCGAGTGGGTCGGCGAGGGCTCGCTGGACGCCGCTTTCGTCACCATCGCCAATCAGTTGCGGCTGCCGGCCACGACAACCGCGGCACCTGTTGCCGGCGACCAGCTCGCCGTGCTCACCCCGCCCGGGGTACGGCTCGGCACCGGACGCCGGCCGTTCGCCGGCCTCGACGTGGTAGCCCACACGTACGACCCGTCCGCCGACGCACTGCACCGGCGGATCTCCGCGCTGGGCGCTCGACCCAGGCCGGCGGCCACAGGCGAGACCGCGGTACGGATGGGCCGGCTGCTCGACTGCCCGGTCGTCCTGCCGCGCGGGCTCGCCCTCGCCTACGCGGCCCCGAACGAGCAGGTCTCGACAGCGCCAGTGCCGGGTCGCTTCACCCTTTTCCTGGTCACCCGCCGACCCACGCCGTCCGCCCTGGCGGCCGTGGTGGACGAGCTGGCCGACCGGCTCGGCCTGGAACGGGCGAGACGGACCTAGATGTTCGTCTGAAGGACGCCGATGCCGGTCACGGTAATGCCTCCTCGCCCTGGGTGATCCCGATCGTCCTGCCTGGTAGGAGAAGCAGTTGCTTGACAAGCTGCCACTGTCGAGTTGAGATTCCAAGCATGTCCTTGGAATCGGATCCCCGGCAACGGGTCGTCACTGATCCGCTCACGCTCCGGGCGCTGGCGCATCCCGTACGGCTCAAGCTGCTTCTTCTTGTCGGTCGTGAGGGGTCCATTACGGCCGCGGATGCCGGCCGACAGCTCGCCATCAGTCAGGCGCTCGCCTCACACCATTTGCGCCAGCTCGCCAAGTACGGCTTCGTCGAACACGCCGACGCAGGTGACAACCGTGAGCGGCCGTGGCGGGTCACCGCTGTCTCGTACCGGTTCGAGGCGGCAGACGGATCGCTGGAGTCCTGGGAATCCGTCGACCTGCTCGACCGCTACCTGGTCGAACAGGCTGCCGCTGAGCTAGCGGACTGGCAGCAGCGCCGCGCCGATGAGGATCCTCGCTGGGGCGAGCACGTCCCGGTCTCGCAGAGCCTGCTTTACCTCACGGTCGAGGAGTTCGCCGAGCTGAAGGCGCGATGGGACGAGCTGGTAGCGCCGCTGGCTCTGCGGCGGCCGCTCGGCGATGCGGACAAACGGCCCGCGGAAGCCGTACCGGTGAACCTCACGCTCGTGGCCACGCCGTTGCGCGCAACCCCGTCGGGGGGATGACGTGCGCCGACTGTGGCGGATCCTTGCCGGCAGCAGGGACCTGCGGCTGCTGCTCGCAGCGAACCTGATCTCGCTGGCTGGTGACTGGATCCTGCGGACCGGGCTCGCCTACCAGGTCTATGTGCTGACCGGCTCCACTCTCGCATCTGCTGGATCGGTCCTGGCCTCGCTGCTGCCGCAGATGGCACTCGGATCGGTCGCCGGCGTTTACGCCGACCGGTGGGACCGCCGCCTGACCATGGTCGTCACCAACCTGCTGATGGTCGTGGCCCTACTCCCACTGCTCGCAGTGCGGCATCAGCACCAGGTTTGGGTGGTTTACCTGGTGATCGCGGTGCAAAGCTGCCTCGCGCCGTTCTTCACCTCCGCCGAGGCTGCGCTCGTGCCGTCCCTGGTGGCGACCGACCACCTCGTCACAGTCAATTCGCTCAACGCCCAGACCCGCGAGGTCGCCCGCCTGGGCGGTGCCGCTCTGGGCGGAGTGATCGCGGCCATTGGCGGCATCGCCCTGCTGAGCCTCGTAGACATGGTGACGTTCGCGCTCGCGGCCGGGCTGCTCCGGCTGATCCGCACCCGGCGCCGCTCCGGCTCGGCGACGCGCCAGCACCTGATGCGGGAATGGGCCGAAGGCATTCGCATCGCGCTCTCCAGTCGGGTCCTGCGGGTCTTCCTGGCCTTCACCGTCACCAGCGGCGTCGGCGAAGCGATCATGGGCACGCTGATGGCACCGTTCGTGCGTGACGTGCTGGGGGGCGACGCCCGCGCATACGGTGTGATCATGTCGGCTCAGGCGGTCGGCGGCATGGTGGGCGGCGCTACGGTGACGCTGATCGGGCACCATTTCGCGCCGCGAAAAATGTTCGGCTGGGGAGCGCTCGTATTCGGCGCACTGGACGTGGTGCTGTTCCTGTATCCGCTGGCCACGCACGCGCTCTGGCCCGCTCCGGTGCTCATCGCGCTCGTCGGGCTGCCGGCCGCGTTTCTGACAGCGGGCGGCATGACGGTCTTTCAGAGCGCGACAACTGACAAGTACCGCGGGCGGGTGTTCGGGGCAATCGCCGCCGTGAATGGCGCCGCCATGCTGCTCGGCACCATCGCGGCCGGCGCCCTCGGTGACCGAATCGGGATCCAGCCGGTCATCGTCACTCAAGGCGCGGCCTACGGCCTGGCCGGCGTGGTCCTGCTGCTCGCCCTCCCCAAGCCGTCACCGGTACGGGATCAGCCGGCACCACCAGTGACGCCGCGAACGGCAACTGCCGAGGGCCACGAAATGAGGTCAGGGTCGGTCTGAACGACCGGCCCTGAGGATGCTACTGCTGGTGCGCCGCCAGGGACTCGAACCCCGAACCCGCGGATTAAGAGCGTCTTCCCTTCTCGCCATGGTCCTGCCTGGCCTGGTGTGGCCCCTCCTGACACCGCGTTGTGGCCCGTGAATGGCCCGACAGTCCGCCCAGGGCGACAGCGGCCATCTCGCCATTCGGCTATCAGACGAATTGGTGCTGGTCACGGTCCGCTCCACATTTGGGGCTACGCGCACTTCCGGATCATGTGTCACGATCTTGGCCATGCGTCTTTCGTTCGGCCTGCTCGTTGCATCCGTCGCGGCTGGTCTGCTCTCGGTTGGGGCGGCGCTGCTCGCCATGACAGGCGCGTCGCTGCAGTTCGGCCTGGTCATGCTGCTCGCACTGCTCGGCTACGTGTTGGCGAGTCGGGGTGTGCGCCGCGTCAGGTGGGCCGTCGCCGCCGGTATCGGGCTACTTGCCGTGGTGGCGGCGATGAGACTGTTCTGGTATCAGGAGCAGGTCGATGAAGCAGACTGGCTGACACACGGCCAAGGAGTAGCGATGACGGCCATGTTGGCGCATTGGCAGGAGATGATCGAACGGGAAAGGCTCGCCGCGCTGGGTCTGGCACTTGGCGTTCTCTGTCTCGCGGCCGGTGCGTTGGCGCTACCTTCACATGGCAGGCGGCGGGGGGTCGCGACGACAGTCCTCGCGCTGCTGCTACTCGCCTGGTTCGGGCTGACCTCCGCGCGGGAGTTCGGCCGCTATCCGCTGTTCGACCTGCTCGGGACGGTGTGGCCGGCGCTGCTCGCTGCCCTCGTGGCCATGTGGGCACTCGCACTGTCAGGGTGGCGGGCCGACCGGCGTTGGCTGCTTCCGGTGGGGTTGTTCCTGCTGTCACTGGGAGCGGCTCGCGCTTACTCGGATCTCGCCGCCCAGTGGTCAGGCTGGTGGCTTATGACCAAGCCTCCCGGCGGCGGCTTCTTGAAGCCAGGAGTGATGGTGAGCACGTCAACGGAAGGCTTCCCTCAGGTGTCGTGGGCCATAGAGGCGGCAATCGCGCTCGCCGGTGCGGGACTGGTGGCCGTCGGCGCATTGCGCAGCTCCCGCGAGGCTGATGCATCATAGGCTGAGGCTGGTAGCCCTTGTGGTGCCCGGCGAGGTGATCCGCGGGCGGCATCCGCCATGGCAGGCGGGCCAGCCCGGAAACTTGGCTCTGCTCAGGGACACCGCCTGCGGGCCAGTTCCCTTTCTTCCTGGGGCAGTGCCTCGGCGGCCAACAGTTGCGGCAACAGTTCCTGTTCGAGTGTCATCGCGCGGAAGACGAGCTCGACGGTCACGTGGTGGGCGGGTCGGTACATGCTCTCGATCGGGTCGGCGGCGCGGACATGGCCTGGCTCGATTACGCGCAGATACGCGCCCGGCAACGCGGCTTGCGTGAACCGCTTGATCCAGCCGTGCTGTTGCAGCCAGCCCTGGAATGTCGCACACGGGATCCGTGCGCATGACACCTCCAAGACGACATCCGGCCCGATCCGCCAGCGTTCGCCGATCAACGCCCGATTGACATCGAGGCCAATGGTCGTCAGGTTCTCCCCAAAGCCACCGTTCGTGATCGGCCTGTCCAACTCGGCTTCCCAGCGGTCGAGATCCTCGCGGGCGTAGGCGTAGACAGCCTGGTCGGGACCGCCGTGGTGCTTCACGTCGTAGACACGGTCGCCCACGAGACCGACTTCGCCGGTGCCCTTGGGGCCGGGGGCGATGACAGCGACCGGACCGGGACCAGGTCGCTTGTCAATTCCTGTCGCGCTGAGCTTCTTCCACGGATTGGGTCGAGGCTTGCCCACATTGACGGAGAGAAGCCTCATGGCAGCGAAGGTAGGGCCGGTTGCCCGCCGAAGCGACCCATTTCCCGGCCGCTACCGGCGGGGCATCCACCCGCCGGTGGCGCGGCAACTCACGGGTCAAGCTGCACGAGAGGCCATGCGGACCGCCCCCGCCCGCGGCATCGACGTCGGCTAGCGATCTTTGGTCGCTAGGCCCGCTGTGAAGCAGGTGCTGGGACGGATTCGTCAAGCATGTGGCCTCACCCGATGCCTTCATCGTGGGAGCGCGATCCACGTTGTATGGGTGGGATCGGCGCGAGTGCACATGCGTCGACAGGGCGGCGTGGCAGGGTAACGGCGTGACGGGTCAGCAAAGTGAGGCCGGCGATGATGGCGGCAGGGCGGTCCGACCTGCTGCGCAAACGTGGGAGCCCGCAGCAGGCGACGTTCCTGGAATTGTTCTTCGACCTGGCGTTCGTCTTCGTCATCCAGCGGATCGCCCTGCGGGTGACCGAACATCTGGCCCGTCCCGGGCTCGCCGAGTCGTGGCTTGCTCTCCCGGACGCGGGCAGGACGCTGCTGCTGCTCCTGCCGCTGACCTGGGTATGGACCATGACCACGTGGACCACGGCCAGACTAGACCCACGCCGGCTACCCGTGCAGGTCATCGTCATCATGACCATGTTCGGTGTGCTGATCATGTCGGCTGGGCTAACGACCGCGTTCCGCGGCGGCGGCCCGGCCTTCGCTGTGCCGTACGTTGTCATCCAGGTCGGCCGGGTCGTCGTCCTCAAGGTCATGCTGCGAGGGCACGATCTGGAGGACACGGTCACCCGTGACCTCGTCTGGTTCACGCTGACGGGCATCCTGTGGATCGCCGGCGCGTTCACCCACGACGGGACCCGGGTGGTGCTGTGGGTTGCCGCAGCGGCCGGGGACTACCTGGCGGCCCGCCTCGGGTGGCCCGTGCCGAAGCTCGGCCGGGCCCGTGCCATCCCCTGGGCGGCGGCCGGCGAACATTTGGCCGACCGTTATCAACAGTTCCTCCTGATCGCTCTCGGTGAATCGGTCCTGGCCCTCGCCGCCGCATACACCATGGGCTTGTATGACGTCGAGTCGACGGCGGCGTTCGTGATCGGCTTCGCCACCACCGTGCTGCTGTGGCGGATCTACTTCTACCGGGCCGGGCAGATCCTCGCCGACGCCATCGCCGCGTCGAAGGACCCCGCCCGCCTCGGCCGGGTGGCCGCCTTCACCCACTGGATCATGATCCTCGGCATCATCATCACCGCCATCGGATACGAACTGACCATCTCCCACCCGCTCGAAGCTGCCCGCGGTCAACTTGCTGTCGGCCACACCAAGCTGGCCTGGTTGATCTTCATCCTCGGTGGCCCCGCCCTGTACGTCGCCGGCCGCGCCCACTTCGAATACGTGGTCTTCGCCCGGGTGTCCCGACCACGGATCATCGGAGTCATCATCCTCGTCCTCGCAGCCCCGCTGGTGCACCTCCTACCACCGGTGTTGGCCTCCCTCACCGCCGCACTGGTCCTGGCCGGGATCGCCATCACCGACGCCGCACGAGCCCGCGGGAAACCACTCGAAGCCCCATCACCACCCGAATGAAGGATCCGAAGCCGACGAAAGGGCGTCGATGTCCACCTCCGGCCGTCTCTGGTGCCCTACCTCTGTTCGATGCCTGACGTAGGGGTCACCAAAAGAGGTCAGGGCCGATCCGAACGACCGGCCCTGAGGGTGTTACTGCTGGTGCGCCGCCAGGGACTCGAACCCCGAACCCGCGGA
>NZ_JBLROA010000054.1:0-40886 GCF_047921505.1 Micromonospora sp. SL1-18
GCGACTGCCCGACGAGGAGATCCGCTGTTCCGTTCCGACTTTGCGACTTGCTCACTCTGGGTACATCCAGCCGCCGAAGACGGAGAGCAGAACCAGACCATCGTCGGTGCGAACCGTGATGTCGTCTTCTGGTCCCACGAAGACCGTGGTTCCCTCGGCGATTGGTGTCCGGTCCATGCCCTGCCCTTCCACCCAGCCTGAGCCACTGAGCACGCACAGTGCCTCGTGGTCCGTATTCTCCACGTACCGTACGTAGCCGTCAGGGTCGAGCTTCAACAAGTTCACGGACGCGCCGGCCGGAACCTCGGTAACGCGGGTGATCGTCACACCACTCGCATGTTCGCTGCTCCAGCGTCGAGTCCGATCCGCCATCCTCACGATCGACACCATGATCGGGAGTATGCAGGGGGCCACCCCGCTGGTACAGCCATCCGTACAGCCAAGACTGCGCGCAACCGCCGACGCTGCCCGACAACCACGGACGGGCTGGCCAGGGCGGCAGCCGCCGTACCAGCCATCCGCGATCTTCTTCTAATCCCGAGGCGGTCACGGGCCATCCGTGGGCCAGTAACCGGGGCGCGTAGCGGTCACGAGCGGGCACCGGAAGCGGCCGGGTGAACCGCTGGCCGCAGGCGTTCCGGACATCGCGGTCGGTTGATCACGCTCTTCCAGAACTGACGTTGCGTGCCAGGCGCTGTCGCAACCCGGCTATGGCATGGTCCTCACTCGTGAAACGCGATTTCTCGGGCCGAGACGGCGACCTCGTTCCGATCAAGGGTTGGCCAACCGCCCTGAAGTTCGACGGGCAGGTCACCTACCTGTGGTGGGGCCAGGACATCAACAACGAGGACTGCGCTGCGGCCCGGGCGGGACGTCTGTACACCTTCGCCTCCGAAGCTGATTGCTGGGCAACGGCAGATGCGAAAGGGTGGGCTGCCGACGGTGATCCAGCGGACCACGAGCTTGTGGTCGCGACCAACCTGGAGCCGGCTCAAGAGTGGCTACGAGGCCAGCGAATGGCGCTCGACCCGGAGTCCGGGCTGAACCTCTGGAACTGGGCCACCGACGCCGCCTACAGCACCGGCCGGCCATGGAGCGACCGTGGCGGCCTGCGTGACGGCTGCTACGACAAGCTCGTCGCCGCTAACGTCCCATGGGCCTTCGGGACAGAGTCGTATCACCTCAGGTGGACTCCCCGTCAGCTGCGGGCGCTGCGGGAAGTCCTGAGCCAGGCGGTTCACCTGCTGCGTGCCGCGACGCGAGGCTGATCGTCATCGCCTACCGCACAATCCGGCCCCGGTGGTGGCAGGCTGACGGTCCTCCCGCATCAGCGCGTGCCCGTTGCATGCCCGACACGGCGCGCCCTGACCCAAGCAGTCCGCATCTAGTCCGCAAGAGGCCGACCGACAGCGGGGGAGTGGTGGGAGATGTCGAGAGGTGTTTCCGCTGATAGGCCGCAATGTGCCGAGGTCGGCGGGACGCGCAGTTTGATCTCATAATCCCTCGGTCGCGGAGCTACTGGGGTGGTGCCCGCGTCGGAGGAACCTCCTGCGTGTCCTGTGGGACGCTTCGCGTGTGGAAGACGCGAAGCCAGTCGTCATGCAGCTGTACTGCCGGTTGACGATCAGGATCGATGACCCGGACGCCGTGCTTGAGGCTGCCGAGCAGCGGTTGCGGAGTGCCAACATCGACTGGTCGAGCGAGCAGGACACCCTGGAAGAGGCGGTCGCTGAGTTGCGCAGCGACCTGGCCCAGTCGGTTGCCAGCCTGGCCGATCCTGACCAGGTGTTAGCGGACGTGCCCGGTCTGGAGGTGCGCGGTGGGCGGCTGTGGGCCGAGATCGGGGCGCCGTCCGAACGGTTCCAGCCCGGCTTCAGGGCACCGGACGAGGAAACGTGATCACGAGCACGAGCACGTCCGATCCCAAGCCGGCAGCCTGGGAGCCACGCCTGGGAGCCACCGGGGCGGACAGGACCGGACGGGACGGGACCGATCAAGTTGCCGAGCGCTTGAGGACCAGGACCAGGCAGACGGCATCGGACGGCCTGGACATGGTCTTGGGAATCTACGGATCAGAAGGTGGCTGTACAGCCATCCGTACAGCCAAGCCCGCCGACGGACACTGGCCCGGGTCGACGGTGGGCGACACGGCGAGAGGTCAGTTGCAATCACCGACGCCGGCAGACAGCAGTCCTGATCTTTGCAAAGCAGGCTCATGATGTACGCGTGGCACGGAATGCGCGGAAGGCACTGGATCGCTGGCGCCGGCGCGGACCCGGAAAGGTAGCACGAGTTTGCTGGTCACTCGCCTTCCTCGCCGGCTATGCGCTGTGGACGTGGGCCGTGCACGAGTGGGCCGATGCCAACGGCTACCGCCGCTTGCTCGGCGGTTTTCGCCCGTGGTATTTCGGCGTCGCCGCCGTGACCTACTGGCCGCTCGCGTGCCTCCTCTGGTGGTCGATGTACCCGAGGGCAGGACTGCTTCCCTGGACGCGGAAGTGAGACGACCACCTAGGCTTGCGGATCAGAGCGCGGGCCGGGCCACCCACGGGCCACAAGGTGGTGTAACCCCGGGCCAAACCAGGCCACGCGAGAGCGCGTCGAACAGGCGTCGAGGCCCACTTGCAGCCGATCTTGTGCGATTCCCAAGCTGACAGTGCGGGTTCGATTCCCGTCACCCGCTCCAGCACGAGGCCCCAGCTCAGGACAGGTTTCCTGGCTGGGGCCTTGATCGTTGCTACCTCTTCTTGCGCTGGCCGTGCCCGCTACGTGCCCGATCCTTGGTCTGCTCGGCGTCGGCCAGGTAAGCCTCCAGGTCGGCCTCTGCTGGACTCGCAAGCACGTGTCGTACCCAGGCGTGACGCTCATGGCCAACGACGGCAAGCTCCCAGACGCAGCCCACAGCCGGGGTCGTGATCGCCGCGAGCTGTTCAGGCCGATCCAGCGGCGCTCGAAAGTAACGCTGGTGTAGGCCGTACCCATGCGCCCACCAGTTCACCAGCACAAAGCACGCCGGGCGCGCGTCGTGGACGACAACGAATCCGACACCGTGAACTCCGTCCTCGTGCGGTACGGGCAGGACAGCTCCAGCAACCTCGCGGGCTGCACCTACGAGTTCCGCGCGCGGCCGGTCCGCAGCCGCTGCTATCCCGTACATCTTGATCCGCCACTCGCCTATCCGTTCGATGCCGAGCAACCGGACAGGACGCGGGCGGTACGGCGGGATGGCGGCAAGACCAGACACGCATCAATGATCACCCGATGTGTCCGTTCAACGCCACCAACGCGGTTCGCGAATTGGGCGAACGGGGACCCGGAGATTTTCGGCGAACCACCGGGTTAGCTGAGTCTCGATGACAAGGTGCTCGCTGGCGGCGTGTGAGACACCGATCAGGGTCATGCTGGTGGTGGCAGCGAAGGCTCGTACGGCGGCGAACTTGCGGCGTCCGTACTCGCCTTCGATGCGTACGTGCAGTTCACCGGTCAGGTACGCCTGCGCGCCCATGCGCTCGGCCAGCGCCATCTGCTCGACGTGATCCCCGATGCCGCCGACCACCGCGACTCGGGTCACCGTGTCGTGCACTGCTCCTTCGACCTCGACGGTGTCCACCGCGAAGATCTCCTGGGCGCGACGTACGAGAGCACTGCTGCTGATCGGCGGTATGTCGGCCACGAGTCCGGCGTGGCCGTCGCCGTAGGGCCAGAACTGGTCGACGATGGTGCCGCCCAGCGCCTCGACGATGGCCGCGGCGGTGCCGACCCGCAGCGAGGTGTCCATGGGGGCGTGGCAGGCGTACATCGACAGTTCGCGCTCGGCTATGGCCTTCAGTCGGGTCGCGTCGATCGGTACGAAACCCTCCGCCCAGGTGTCGTCTTCCGGTGAGCCGTTGCGCACGTCGATCGGATGGTGGGTGACCAGCAGATCGCCGCGCTCGGCCACGGCCAGCCAGGCGTCGAGAACCTCGGCCGATGGGAGGCAGGCGCCGTACACGGTGCCAACGGTCGGGTGGCCGCGCCGCATGAGCCCGTTGAACCGCTGCGCGAACTGCGGCTCGACGAACGCCCGCCAGTCGGTGCCGACCTCGTTGTAGACCCGAGGCAGGTGCCGGCTCATCGCGATGTCGGGTCCGGCCGTATCCAGGGCGAACAACGTATCCAGGTCGGCGACGATTCGATTGAGATCCACAACCATCCCCGCACCCTACGAGGTCATCCGCCGGAGACCAGGACCTTCACGGTTCCCTGCTGTCAGGTCGCGTACGTGCCGGAGGCCGGGCTGGCCGTTGAGCTGCACCTCGCCGACCGGGAGGAACCCGGTACGCCGGAGCACCGCGAGCGATGCCGGGTTCGCCAGCGCGGCGGAGGCGACCAGCCGGCGCAGCCCGTACTCGTCGCGGGCGAGGTCGCAGACGCGGCGGACGCCGTCCTGCGCCAGGCCCCGCCCGGTTGCCCGTTCGGCCACCCGGTAGCCCAGCTCGGCGCTGCCGTCGGCGACGTCCACCAGGTTGAACCGTCCCAGCACAGTGCCGTCGTCGTCGACGAGGACGTGGAAGTGGCACGCGCCGGCGGCCTGCTCCGCGAGCCGGGCCGCGTGCTGGGCGGCGAACCCGGTGAAGTAGTCGTCGCCCCGGTCCGGCACGGATCGCGCGAAGTATGCCCGGTTCTCCCGCTCGAAGCGGAGCAGCGCTCGGGCGTGGTGGGCGTCGAGTCGCTGGAGTTCGGGCATCGCGCCAGGCTAGTCGGTGTTGACTAGCGTTCACCGAGCTTTAACGACACCGCCGCGCAGCTGCGACAGATGGGAGGCTGGGGTCGATGTGGGCTGATGTCTGGCACGTTCAGATCCCGGTACTGGAGAAGGTGCTGAGGACCGTGCTCGTCTACGGGGGCGTGGCGGTGCTCCTGCGCGTCGGCGGTAAGCGGGAACTCGCCCAGCTCAACACCTTTGATCTCGTGGTGATGATGCTGCTGTCGAACCTCGTGCAGAACGCGGTTATCGGCAACGACAACAGTCTGACCGGAGGGCTGATCGGCGCGGCCGTGCTCGTGGCGATCAACGCCGGCCTGGTGCGCGGGGTCAACCGGCTTCCCAAGCTGACCCGGATCTTCGAAGGAACCCCAACCGTCCTCGTCCGGGACGGCAGGGTTGACCAGAAGGCGCTGCACCGGGTCGGGCTACGCCAGGCCGATCTCGGCGCGGCCCTGCGCCGCCAAGGTGCCAGCGACGTGCACGAGGTGAAGATGGCCATGCTCGCCCCCGGTGGCGCGATCGTGGTGACCCTGATCGAGGAGGCCCAGGACGTAACCCGCCGGGACCTCCACGCCGATCACGAAGCGCTGCTGCACGACGTCCGCGCGGAGATTCGCGCCGCTGTCGCGGAGATCGACGCACGTCTCGCCGATCGGTTGACCCAGTTGCCGACTGCTTCTCGACCCGCCGCCAACCCCCAGGAAAGCCCCTGACCTGGTGGCGGCGGCTGCCGAGTGCCCGGCCAGCAACCGCCGTCGCAGTTCGGGCATCAGGCCATGTCACCAACGGACCGCCATCCGTCGGCTACGGCTCCTGCCGATACGAGCGCAGCTCGACGGTGTTGCCGTCCGGGTCGCGCACGTAGATCGAGGTGCCGGTGCCGCGCGCTCCGAAGCGCGGCACCGGCCCGGTCAGCACGGTGAACGCCCCGGAGTCGATGACTGTGGGCCAGTCGACGGGTTCCGGCGTCTTGCCGGGCGGATCGCCGAGCCCCCAGACCGGGTGGCCGTGCCACATCGTGCCGGTGGCGTCCGGCAGCGCGGCGTCGATGACGGTACGGAGTTTCTCGCCGGTCTCGCGCAGCGGAGCGTCGAGGCCAGCCAGGTAGTCGCTGACGGCGTCCATCGAGTTCCTTTCCTCGAAGGGGTCGCCCTCCACCCTCCGCCGGCCGCCGCCTCGGACCAAGCCGCGATCGGACTACGACCGTTGACCCGGATTCAACGGTGGGGGGTCGGCGTGCTGGAGCCGGCCCGGCGCTGCTCCACGAGCAGCGGGTGCTCGCGGTGGCCGCGGACCATCCGCTGGCCGGCGAGGAATCGGTGTCACTGGAGGCGTTGGCCGACTGCCGGTGGGTGAGCAGACCCGGCGCTACCACCCCCGCCCCGACCTGGCGTACGTGCCGATCCGCGACGCGCCGCCGATCCGTCGCGGACCGGTGTGGCTGGCCAGCAACACCACCGCCCGGGTACGCGAGTTCGTCCGCGCCGCGGTCGACGCCAACGGCTAGCCGCACCTCGGTCGAATGCTGGCCAAGCTCAAGTCACCTTGACGGTCAGCGGCCGGAGATCCTTGCGGGGGACCAGCGCGACAACCAGCACGGCCAGCGCGCAGACCGCGCCGACCAGGAACAGCAGCGAGCAGGTCGGCTGCCCGAGCCACTCCCACAGCGGATGCCAGCTGGGGTGCAGCTCGTCGAGGTGGTGGGAAATCAGCGAAGGCGTGGACAGCAGCGCGGGCACCCACCACAGGAAGAAGGCGATTCCGAACAGCGGGAGCACGCCCCGGCGGCCCTCGGTGCGCCGGCTCGCCCAGGCGAACGCGAGCCAGGCGAGCCCGCCGCCGACCAGGCCGGCCAGCACAGCTGCGGGGAGGACCGCCGGTGGCGCCGCCCGCTGCACCTCCACATGGAGGTACGAGTTGTAGCTCGAATCGTGGAAGGTCGCACGGAGCACGGTGTCGCCTTGACGGGCCACCAGGACGGTCTCGACCGGCCTCCTCGTCAAATCGCAGCGCGGGCCGCAGACATCCAGGACCTCGGAGGTCGGGTCGTTCACCCGCCAGCCGGCGGTCCAGAGGCGCTGCCGGGCGGTCGCGAGGGTCTCCGCCACCGGCGTCGGTGCGGGGCGGGCCGCCGCCGCGTAGGCCGCCCCCTCCTGGTACTCGCCGCCGTCGCCGAGCAGCACCGGCTTCAGCGACCGCCACTGCAGCGGCTGGCCGTAGAAGACGAAGAGCGCCGGGGCGGTCTCGACGTCGCCGTTGAGCCGGTGGCCGGGGAACGCCTCGGCGAAGATCGCCGTGACCTCGGCCTGATCCGGCTGCGGCCGGGAGGTCTCCCAAGCGACCCGGGCGGCCAGCGATGCGGTGAACAGGCCGCAGATCAGCGCGGTGAGCAGCGCCCACACGCCGACCGTGCGGCTGGCCCGCCGGCCGAGTCGGCAGCGCAGTCCGGCGCGGACCAGGTCGAGCGCCTCCCGCACGGCCGGCCGGGTCTTTCCGGGGGGTGCGGTGTCGAGCAGCAGGCCGAGGATCTCCTCGCCGCGTTCCCGCCGGTACGCCCGGGGATACGCGAGCAGTAACCAGCGGTAGTGACGGGTGAGCGACATGGTCTCCCCTTCGTTCGGGAGCGCGGGCGGGCGGAAGCGGGTCAGGCGGTGTGCGGGCGCAGAGCGTGCAGCCGGGCCTCCGCCGCGGTCGCGAGCTGGCGCATCCGGGCGGTCTCGGTCCGGAGGGCGTCGAGCCCACCAGGGGTGAGCCGGTAGTACCGGCGCAGCCGGCCGTCCACCACCTCTTCCCGGTCCGGCTCCACGAGCCCCTGCGCGGTCAGCCGGTCGAGCGCGGTGTAGAGGGTGCCGGGCAGCAGGGTGCCGCGCTGCCCGGAGAGGACGGCGACCTCCTGGATGATCCCGTAGCCGTGCCGGGGGCCGCCCGCGAGCGCGGTGAGGATCAGAAACGTCGGCTCGCGCATCTGGGTCACGTGGGCAACATATATAAGTGATTGATATGTCGTCAACGCCTTGACCCTGCCCCTGGGGCAAGGCCGAGCGTGGTCCGTGCCGGTCGTCATGACCGGCACGAGGAGCGCGAGCGGCACGAGGAGCGTGACCGGCACGAGGAGGATGCGTCCGTGGAGCTGCTGACCATCGGGGCGTTCGCCCGCGCGGCGCGACTGACGCCCAAGGCGCTACGGCTCTACGCCGAGCTGGGGCTGCTGCCGCCCGCCGCCGTCGACCCGCACTCGGGCTACCGGTACTACGAGCCGGCCCAGCTCGACCGGGCCCGGCTGATCGCCACGTTGCGCCGGGCCGGGATGGCGCTCGCCGACATCCGGGCCGTCTGCGGCCTGCCGGGCGACGTGGCAGCCGAGGCGGTCGACGCCTGGTGGCGTCGGGTCAGCGCGGACACGGCGGCTCGCGGTCGCATCGTCGCGCACCTCGTCGACCAGCTCGTCGAAGGGGGATCCACCATGTCCGAAACCACCTTCCGGTACGCCGTCCGCTGCCAGACCGGCACCGTCCGGGACTCCAACGAGGACACCGCGTACGCCGGCGCGAACCTGCTCGCCGTGGCCGACGGCGTGCGTGGCCCAGGTGGCGCCGCCGCCAGCGCGGCCGCCGTCGACGCGCTCCGGCCGCTGGAGCTGGCCGACGCGCCGGCCGCCGAGCTGCTGGCCACGCTGGCTGACGCGGTGACGTCGGCCGACCGCACGGTACGCGCCTGCGCAGCCGAGGGGCACCAGCCGGCCACCACCCTTACCGCGATCTTGCGCCGCGGGTCGCAGCTCGCCCTGGTGCATGTCGGGGACACCCGGGCGTACCTGCTGCGCGGGGGCGAGCTGTTCCGGCTGACCCAGGACCACACGTACGTGCAGTCGCTGGTCGACCAGGGCCGGCTCAGCCCGGCCGAGGCGGCCGCGCATCCGCGGCGGGCCCTGCTGGTGCGGGCGCTCGGGGCCGGTGCCCAGGTCGAGGCCGACCTGGCGCTGCGTACCGCCCTCGTCGGCGACCGCTACCTGCTCTGCTCCGACGGGCTCTCCGCCGTGGTCGAGCAGGAGGCGCTGCACACCACGCTCGCCGCCGACGACCCGGAGACCGCCGTCGGGCGGCTGGTCGACCTCGCGTACGCCGAGGGCGCGCCGGACAACCTCGCCTGTGTGGTGGCCGACGTGGTGTCGGCGTAGCGCGACCGCCCGCCGTACGCTGGCGATCATGCGGATTGGCATCGTGATCCTGCCCGACCAGCGCTGGTCGGACTCGCGGCGGCGCTGGCGGCAGGTGGAAGAGTGGGGTTTCGATCACGCCTGGACGTACGACCACCTGGGCTGGCGGGACCTGGTCGACGGCCCCTGGTTCGACTCGATGACCATGTTGACCGCCGCCGCGACCGTCACTTCCCGGATCCGCCTCGGCACGCTGGTCGCCTCGCCCAACTTCCGGCACCCGGCCGCGTTCGCCCGGCAGGTGACCGCGCTGGACGACGTCTCCGACGGCCGGCTGCTGCTCGGCCTCGGCGCGGGCGGCATCGGCTTCGACGCCACGGTGCTGGGCGGCGAGACTCTGCCACCGGGGCGGCGGGTCGACCGGTTCGCCGAGTTCACCGAGCTGCTGGACCTGATTCTGCGCGAGGACGGCACCACCTGGCGCGGCGAATGGTTCGCCGCTGTGGATGCCCGGAACAACCCTGGCTGCGTGCAGCGGCCCCGGGCGCCGTTCGTGATGGCCGCGAACGGGTCCCGCTCGATGCGGCTGGCGGCCCGGTTCGGGCAGGGGTGGGTGACCACCGGCCTCGGCGGCGACGACCTGGAGAGCTGGTGGTCGTCGGTCGAGGACCTCGCCGCCCGGATGGAGGTGATCCTGGACCGGGCGGGCCGTGATCCGGCCACGCTGGACCGCTACCTGTCGCTCGACTCGGCACCGGTCTTCTCGCTCACCAGCGTGGACTTCTTCGCCGAGCAGGTCGCCCGGGCCGCCCGGCTGGGCTTCACCGACGTGGTGACGCACTGGCCCCGGGCCAGCAGCTGGTACGCCGGTGACGAGGCGGTCCTGGCGGCAGCGGCGGCCCTGCTACCCGAGCTGCGCCGGGCGTGAGCGCGGCCGGCCGGCGGCCCGGGCTCAGGTGCCGAGGTCGCCGGTGCTGACGCCGCCGTCGCCGGCGGAGACCAGCCGGAACCGGATGCAGACCACCTGCGAGTCGTCGTCGACCGGGAAGCCTTCCCGGGCCCAGTAGCGGCGGTGCCCCTCCCGCCACTCCTCGATGGACCGGTCACCCTCCCCTTCGGAGCGGGCGAAGTCCCAGGACACGTCGGCGAAGCGGACCACCTCGACGCCGGTGACCTCGACGACGCCCACCAGCGCATCGTGATCGTCGACCAGGACCAGCCGTTCGCCGACGTGTTCCAGCTCCTCGTTCTCGTCGGCGTACTCGTGGGTCAGCAGGCCGGCCGTGGCGGTCTTCACGCCGGCCAGCACGAGGGCGTTGAGGTTGGCGCGCATCTCGCCGGGCGTGCCGAGGGCGAGGGTGCGGAGTCCACCGATGCGGGGCCACATCCTGCCGAGGCTAGTGGCCGGCGGGCGACCCGGCGCGGGATTTCGCGTCCCCCCCCCCACGGGCCGCCGACCGTGGGCTGCTGGCCGTGCGGCTGGCCCCGGTGCTCAACCATCCCGACGTCGTAGACGCCCTGGGCCGGGTCTACACCGCCTGGAGGACTTCGTCAGATGAGCTGGCCGGCGTAGCCGGCCGCCGCCAGCACCCGCGCGTCGCCGGTCCCCGCGTGCGCCTCGAGCACCGCGTCGGCCAGCTTCACCACGTGCGCGTCGCCGTGCCGGGCCGCCCTCGCGAACACCTCCGCCGGCCCGTCGGCGCCGGCTTCAGGTCGGCGCGTCACCAGGGGTGGGGCGGCCGGCGTGGGCGGGGCGTACACCGAGGTCACGGCCGCCGTGGCCGACCAGGCCGCGGCGACGCTCGGCGCCCACAGTGCCGGGTCGAGGGCCGGGAGGGTACGCAGCACCGCGGTCGGCGCGGTCACCGCGTGCACCAGCATCACCGGTTCGCCGTGCGCGAACCGCAGGTAGTCGAGGCCGGCCTGGTGCATCAGTTCGGTGAGGGTCCGCTCGGCCTCCGCCGGGGTTGCCGGCGGGCGTAGCCCCGCCGCCGCGGCGGGCCACTCCGGTACGGCTGACAGCCGGCCCAGTCGGTCCCGGATGCCGCCGGTCTGCTCGTTGATCCGGGGCAGCCTGGCCAATGCGTCCGCCACGCCGGACCGGCCGATGAGCGCACCGGCCCCGGGCACCGGCTGCCAGCGGGCCGCCCAGTAGCCGAGCGCCTGGCCCAGCTCGGCGAGCCGCTCCGGGCTTACCCCGTCGGCGCGCAGCACCCGGACCGCGTGCCCGACGCGGATCACCCCGTGGGTGGCCCCGGCCGCGATGCCCGGCAGCAGCCGCGGCCACCAGGTGCCCAGCACTTCCCGCCAGGAGCGTTCGCGTAGCTCGCGGTCGAAGTGTGTGAGCCAGTCGCCGGCCCGCTTCGGGTCGCCGAGCGCGGCCCGCCAGTCGTCGATCGGCCGCAGCCCGCGCGGTAGGTCGTCGAGCCGGCGCAGGTAGTCGTCCAGCCAGCGGTGCACCCGTGCGCCGTGACCGTGCCGGACCAGCGCCTCGACCGCCATCGGGCCGTGGTTGGACAGCCAGCCCTTGTATTCGGGGCCGGTCCGGTGCAGCCGCTGGTACGCCTCGTCCAGGATTTCGTCGCGCATGCGGCCATCCTTGAAGTTAAACCACCCTTCAGGTCAACCCCGGCGCCGCTCGGTCGAGGTCGTCTCCGGTGAGCAGGGAGCGCAGCCGGAGTCGCTCGGCGACGTACGGCGGACAGGCCGCGACGACCGCGGCCGTCCCGACCAGCTCCGCCCCGCTGTCCCGGACCACCCGGTCGAGCGCGTCCAGTTGGGCGCCGGTGGCCACCCAGTCGTCGACGAGCAGCACCCGGTCGCCGGGGCCGAGTCGGCGGGCGTCCACGCCGATGCGCAGCCGACGGCCCCGGTAGTCCGGTGGTGTCTCGGCCCAGCGCGTCGGGCCGGCCCGCTGCCGCTGGCCGCCCACCTTGTACGCCGGCACGAAACCGGCTCCGGCGGCCACCGCGACCAGCGGACCGAGCAGCAGCCCGGTCACCTCGGGAGCGACCACCACGGTCGGCCGCGCCGCGGGGAACAGGCCGGCCAGGGCGGGCCCCACCCCGGTCAGCACCTCCGGATCCCGCCACCAACCGGAGGTGTCGCTGACCAGATGACTGCTGCCCGGGCCGGGGTCGACCCAGCGGAACAACTCGACCAGGCGTCGGCTCAGCACGACACTCATCCTCCGGTATCGGCGCCAGTCGAGCACGGACGACAGTCGGCCAGCCCTCCTTCCTCCTTTCCGCCTACTCGCGCTCGGATGATCGGCTACACGTATCGGGGAAAATGTGGGCATAGCACCGTGATCACGTTGACTTCGTAAGTGGTTCTCTCGTTACGGTCCGACCCGGTTTGTTCAGCTGACGAAAGGACCGGGTGGTGGCTGGTAAGCACTCCCGTACCCGCAAGTTCTCCTCGCCGGCCGGCATCGCCGCGACCGCAGTCGCCGGCGTGCTGCTCGCCGTCGGTGGCACCGTGGGCGCGATCCAGCTCACCTCCGGCGATCCCGCCGCCGACTCCGCCCTCGCCGAGCCCACCGTCGCGGAGACCGGGCCCGAGACTCTCGCCCCCAGCTCGGCCGAGCCGTCCGCGCTGTCCGCGCTGTCCGCGTCGCCCAGCGCGTCCGCCTCGCCGAGCCTCAGCCCCTCGCCGAAGGCCACCCCCAGCCCCAAGGCGACCCGTACCCAGGCGGCGTCCCGCAGCAAGACGCGCACCGCCAGCCCGAAGCCGACGGCGACGAAGACCACCGCGCCGAAGGTCATCAGCAGCGGCTCCTGCGGCGCGTCCTTCTATGACGAGGGCCAGATGACCGCGAACGGGGAGACCTTCAATCCGAACGCGATGACCGCCGCGCACAAGACCCTGCCGTTCAACACCAGGGTCCGGGTGACCAACCCGGCCAACGGCAAGTCGGTCGTTGTCCGGATCAACGACCGCGGCCCGTACATCGACGGCCGGTGCCTGGACCTGTCCCGGGCGGCCTTCGAGGCGATCGCCTCGACCTCCCTCGGCCACGTGACCGTCAGGTACGAGGTGCTCGGCTGACCCCGTGACGGGAGGCGATCGGGCCCATCGGGCGATCCGGCCGGGCAGAACACCCTCGGACGACGGGTCAGGTTCGTTCACCCGTTCACGTCCATCAGGCATGCTGTCCGGTATACGCACGCAACCCTCCCAGTCGGGCCGCGGCCCACTGAGCCCCGGATCCCGCGCCGGCCTCGGCGCGGCTCTCGCGCTGCTCGCACTCGTGTCCGCTGTGGAGTGGGCGGACGGCAAGACCGCGCACTACATCGCACTGATGGCGATTGCCCCGTTCCTCGCCGCCGCGTTGGCCTCGTGGCGGGTGGTGCTCGGGGTGGGCGTCCTCGCCACGGCCATCGGGGCCACCTTCGCGCTCGCTGAGCCGGCCATGGCCGTGGTCTCCGCCGTCAACGTCGCCGGCGTCGCGCTGGCCACCGCGATCGCCTGCGCAGTGGCGGCGGTACACCAGCGCCAGGCCGAGAAGATCGCCGAGCTGTCCCGACTCGCCTCGGTCGCCCAGCAGGCGGTGCTCCGACCACTCGGACCGCAGGTGGGCACCCTCGCGGTGGCCGCGCGATACATCTCCCCCACCGCGCGGGCCGAGATCGGCGGCGACCTGTACGAGGCGATGGACACCCCGTACGGCGTCCGCATGATCATCGGCGACGTGCGGGGCAAGGGGCTGGACGCGGTCCGGCTCGCCAGCATCGTGCTCGGCTCGTACCGGCACGTCGCGTACGAGCGCGCGGACCTGCGCGCGGTGGTGACCGACCTGGACCGGGCGGTGGCCCGCAACGTGGGCGACGAGGACTTCGTCACCGCCGCGCTGGTCGAGGAGCGGGGCGGCACCCTCACCATCGTCAACTGCGGGCACCCGCCGCCGCTGCTGCTGCGCCGGGGCGCGGTGATCCCGCTGGAACCTCCCGCGCCCGCGCCTCCGCTGGGCTTCATGCCGGTGGTACGCCCCCGGGTGGAGCGGCTCGAGCCGGGCGACCGACTGCTGCTCTTCACCGACGGGCTCGGCGAGGCGCGCCGGGACGGGGAGTTCTTTCCGA
Source organism: Micromonospora sp. SL1-18 (assembly GCF_047921505.1). NCBI lineage: Bacteria > Bacillati > Actinomycetota > Actinomycetes > Micromonosporales > Micromonosporaceae > Micromonospora > Micromonospora sp. SL1-18. The sequence continues at coordinate 13,985 of NZ_JBLROA010000054.1, forward strand.
CGGCCGACCGGGCCTGGCGGCTGCTCGGCCACGGCACGGTCGCCGACGGCCTCGCCTCGCTGGAGACCGCCCTGGTCGAGTGGGTGCACGGGCGGCTCGACGACGACATCGCGCTGGTCCTGATGGAGTACACCGGCCCGCGTACCGGTGTGGCGGCCGCCGTACCGAGCTGGGAGGTCGGTGCGGTGGAGAGCTGACGCTCCCCGTTCGCTCAGCCGTCGGCCATTCGTCGGTGCCCCGCAGAATCTATGGGACTCGTATCGTTTGAACCTCGTGTGAAGGGGTGGCGGATGCAGCTCACGATCTTTGGGGCCAGTGGTGGGATCGGTCGTCACCTCGTCGACCAGGCCCTGGCCGCCGGTCACGACGTCACGGCGGTGGTACGCGATCCGGCCCGGCTGTCCGGCACCTCCGCACGGGTGGTCACCGCCGACCTGGCAGCGGCGGTTCCGACGGAGCTGCGGGCGGCGCTCGCCGGAACCGACGCGGTGCTGTCCGGCCTCGGACCCCGTCACGCGGCCGACGCCGGTATCGCGTCCCAGGGCACGCGGGCGATCACCGATGCGATGGCCGGGTCGGGCGTCCGACGGATCGTGGTGATCAGTGCTGCCCCGGTCGGCGTGGTGCCGTCCCCTGGCCGACCGAACCCGCCCCGGCGCGACGAGGGTGATGGCCCGCTGATGCGCTTCGTGCTGGGGCCGGTGATCCGGCGGGTGCTCGGGCGCTCCTACGCCGACCTTGCGCTGATGGAGGAGGAGTTGCGGGAAGGTGGCCTCGACTGGACCGTGGTCCGGCCGCCGCGGCTGACCGACGGCCCGCTGACCGGCTATCGCACGGCGTACGGGCGCAACATCCGGGGCGGCCTCAGTGTGTCGCGGGCCAACGTCGCCCATCTCATGCTCGCCCTGCTCGATCGGCCGGACTCCATCGGGCAGACCGTTAGCGCCGCCGACTAGCGGCCGGGCCGGGGGTTGGCCGGACGCCGAAACTGGAGGTGTGTAATCGCGGTCACTCTGCAGAGCGGCTTGTCGTTGGCTACCGGTGAGTAATACAGTCTGAGTTACTGATCGGTAACGCCTGTCGGGAAGCGGGGCCAGCGAGCATGACCCACTACAAGAGCAATCTTCGGGACCTCGAGTTCAACCTGTTCGAGGTCTTCGGGGCGGACCGGACGTTCGGCCAGGCGCCGTACACGGACCTGGACGTCGACACCGCCCGCAGCTTCCTTTCCGAAGTCGACCGCCTGGCCCGCGAGGACCTGGCCACCAGCTACGCGGACAGTGATCGCAATCCGCCGATCTTCGACCCGGCGACGCACACCGCTCCGCTGCCGGAGTCGTTCAAGAAGTCCTACCGCGCCTTCATGGACTCGGAGTTCTGGCGCCTCGACCTCCCCGAGGAGCTGGGCGGCACCCGCGCCCCGCGCGCGCTCTGGTGGTCGCTCGCCGAGCTGGTCCTCGGCGCCAACGCCCCGATCTGGATGTACGCCTCCGGCCCGTCCTTCGCGCACCTGTTGCACGTCGAGGGCACCGAGCGGCAGCGGAAGTGGGCCAAGCTCTTCATCGAGAAGCAGTGGGGCTCGACCATGGTGCTGACCGAGCCGGACGCCGGCTCGGACGTCGGCGCCGGCCGTACCCGGGCGATCCCGCAGCCGGACGGTTCGTGGCACATCGAGGGCGTGAAGCGTTTCATCACCTCAGGCGAGCACGACCTCTCCGACAACGTCGTCCACTACGTGCTGGCCCGCCCGGTCGGCGTCGAGGGAGTCGGCGGCCCGGGCACCAAGGGCCTGTCCCTCTTCGTGGTGCCGAAGTACCACTTCGACGAGGAGACCGGTGAGCTGGGCGAGCGCAACGGTGTCTTTGCCACCAACGTCGAGCACAAGATGGGCCTGAAGGTCTCCAACACCTGCGAGATGACCTTCGGCGAGCACGGCGTACCGGCCAAGGGTTGGCTGCTCGGCGACAAGCACGACGGCATCCGACAGATGTTCATGATCATCGAGTACGCCCGGATGATGGTCGGCACCAAGGCGATCGCCACCCTCTCCACCGGCTACCTGAACGCACTGGAGTACGCCAGGAACCGGGTGCAGGGCGCCGACCTGACCCGGTCGACCGACAAGGCCGCCCCGCGGGTCACCATCACCCACCACCCGGACGTGCGCCGCTCGCTGCTGCTGCAGAAGTCGTACGCCGAGGGCCTGCGGGCGCTGGTCTGCTACACGGCCACCTGGCAGGACAAGGTCGCTCTGGCCGAGGCGGCCGGCGACGAGCGGGCCACCAAGCTGGCCAAGCGGGTCAACGACCTGCTTCTGCCGCTGGTCAAGGGCGTCGGCTCGGAGCGGGCGTACGAGCTGCTCGGCCACGAGTCACTGCAGACCTTCGGCGGCTCCGGCTTCCTCCAGGACTACCCGCTGGAGCAGTACGTCCGGGACGCCAAGATCGACACCTTGTACGAGGGCACGACCGCGATCCAGAGCCTCGACCTGATCTTCCGGAAGATCGTCCGGGACAACGGCAGGGCCCTGCTGGCGGTCGCCGGTGAGATTCAGGAGTTCATCACCTCGGAGGCCGGCAACGGCCAGCTCAAGGAGGAGCGGCAGGCGCTCGGCAAGGCGCTCGCCGAGATCCAGAACATCCTCGGCGTGCTGACCGGCTGGCTCGGTGAGGCCCAGTCCGGGGACGCGCGGGCCCTGTACAAGGTCGGCCTGAGCAGCCGACGGTTCCTGCTGGCGGTCGGCGACCTGGTCGTCGGTTGGCTGCTGCAGAAGCAGGCGGACGTGGCGTTGAAGGCGCTGGCCGGCGAGGTCTCCGTCGCCGACAAGGCGTTCTACACCGGCAAGGTGGCGGCCGCCCGGTTCTTCGCCCGCGAGGTGCTGCCCCGCATCGGCGCCGACCGGCGGATCATCGAGGGCGCGGACCTGGAAGTCATGGATCTCCCGGAGGAGGCGTTCTGACCCCGTCTGGGTGATTCGAATTGTTCCACCCCGGCAAGCGGCGGCCGGCGAGCGGCAACTCGCCGGCCGCCCTTGTTTCGCCGCCCCAACCGGTAGGCCGGCCGCCTGACGGGTAACCCACGCGGACCACGACAGGACACGCCCAAGAGCCACCGCACAGGGGAGTGCAGCGCACATGGGCATTGGTAGCGGAATCTTTCTCATCGCCATCGGCGCGATCCTGACCTTCGCCATCCGAGCCAACGTCTGGTGGATCGACCTTCGCGCGGTCGGCTGGGTGTTCATCCTGGCCGGGCTGGCCGTCCTGCTCACCACGCTCTGGTTCTGGCAGGACCGCCGCAAGCGGGCCCGCACGCTGATCGTGGAGGAGAACCGGCTCTCCCACCCGACGGCGATGATGCCCCCGCCACCCGACCCTCCGCCGCCCACCGCCCCACCGTCGTGACCGGCATTTTCCTTGCGAACAGGGGCCCCTTCTCTGCCTGAGGCGTTAAGGAGGGGCCCCTCCTTAACGCCTCAGCCGCGGGCGGTGTGGCGGGCGGTGATGGGGGCGGCGGCGGGCGCGAGGGCGGCCCACCGGGTGGTCGGGCGGTGTACCACCAGGTCGGTGGTGCGCAGCCCGTCCGGATCCGCCCGCTGCGGATCGAGCAGCCCGGAGAGCAGTGAGATGCCCGGGTTGTGGGCGATCAGCAGCACGGTGTCGGTGTCCGGGGCGACCGCCCGGACCAGCTCAAGCAGCACGTCCGGCTGCCCCTCGTACGCGGTCGCCTCGTAGCGCACCACCGGTGCGGTCCCCGCCGGGCCCCCCTCCGGCGGGGACCCTGTCATGCCCAGCGCCACCCCGTGCCAGGTCTGCCGGGTACGCCGGGCGGTCGAGCAGAGGACCACATCGGGGAGGAGGGCGTGCCGGGCCAGCCATGCGCCGGCCGCCGCCGCGTCGGCGTGCCCGCGTGCGGTCAACGGGCGTTCCGCGTCCGGGACGTCCTGGGACTGCTCGGCCCTGGCGTGCCGGAGCAGCACGAGTGTCCGCTGCTGGTTCCTGCCGTCCGTCATGGGCACAGCTTGCCTGATCAGCGACCAGAGCGCTGCTCAGGCGAAGAGCGCGAAGTAGATCGCGATGTGATGGCAGATCGCCGCAACCAGGGTACAGGCGTGGAAGAACTCGTGGTGGCCGAAGACGGTCGGCCACGGGTTCGGCCGGCGCAGCGCGTAGAAGACCGCGCCGACGCTGTAGATCCCACCGCCGACGACCAGCAGCACCAGGGCGGTGACCCCGCCGGAGTGCAGGATCTGCGGCAGCATCACCACCGCGACCCAGCCGAGGGCCAGGTAGAGCGGTGCGGAGACCCAGCGCGGCGCGTGTGGCCAGATGAGCTTGAGCGCCACGCCGGCCAGTGCCCCGCCCCACACCAGGCCGAGCATGACGGTCGCCTGCCGGGTGGTCAGCAGCAGGACACAGAAGGGGGTGTACGTGCCGGCGATGAACAAAAAGATCATCGAGTGGTCCAGCCGGCGCATGATCTGGTAACCGCGTTCCGACCAGACCCGGCGGTGGTAGAGCGCGCTGGTGCCGAAGAGGCCGCAGACGGTCAGGCTGTAGACCAGGCAGCTGAACAGGGGCGCCCAGTTGGGCTGGGCCGCCGCGATCGAGGTGAGCACGATGCCGCAGACGAGCGCGACGAAGAACGCGTAGGTGTGCAGCCAGCCGCGCATCCGGGGTTTGCCGATGTCGACCGGTTTGAGTCGAAGCGGTGCGGAGGTGGTCACGCCAATAGGTTACGGCACCGTAGGTTACTTGTAAGTAGTGCCCGTCGTCACGCCTTCGGACGTCCCGAGGACCCTGGCCGACGGCTCGATCCGCGAGTATGGCGGAATGCGGATCCGACCCGTCGGCGCGCACGCTCTGCTGCTCGACTGCGACGACCCCGAACAGGTCCAGGCATGGCAGGCTGAGCTGTGGCGCCGCCGCGAAGCCGGCGAACTGAGCGCCGTCGAGATCGTCCCGGCGGCGGCTACGGTGCTGCTCGACGGCGTACCCGATCCGGCGGCGACCGCCGCCCGGATCGCCGGGTGGGCCCCGCGGGCCGGCGCCGCCACGTCCGCCGCCGCCGAGGTCGCGGTCCCCACCGTGTACGACGGGGAGGACCTGCCCGCCGTCGCCGGCCACTGGGGAGTCGACGTCCCGACCGCGGTCGAGCGGCTGCGGCGGACCGAGTTCCGGGTGGCGTTCTGTGGGTTCGCGCCGGGGTTCGCGTACCTCACCGGGCTGCCGGCGGAGCTGGCCGTGCCCCGGCTGGCCACGCCGCGTACCCGGGTGCCGGCCGGGTCGGTCGCGTTGGCCGGCCCGTACGCGGGGATCTACCCGACCGCCTCCCCCGGCGGCTGGCTGCTGGTCGGGCGGACCGACCTGGTCCTCTTCGACGTGCACGCCGACCCACCGGCCCGACTCACCCCCGGCACCCGGGTCCGGCTGGTGCCGGTGTGCGCAGCATGATCGAGCTGCTCCGGGCCGGTGCCCTCACCACCGTGCAGGACCAGGGTCGACCCGGGTACGCCCACCTCGGCGTGCCCCGCTCCGGCGCGCTCGACCCGGCCGCGCTGCGCCTGGCCAACCGGCTCGTCGGCAACCCGGAGAGCGCCGCCGGACTGGAGATCACCCTGACCGGCTGCGCGCTGCGGTTCACCCGGGCCGTCACCGTGGCGCTCACCGGAGCGGAGGTGGACGTCCGCGTCGACCGGCGGCCGGGCGACGTGGGCCGCCCGCTGTCGCTGCCCGCCGGGGCGGTGCTGCGGATCGGCCCCGCCCGCGTAGGGCTGCGTACCTGGCTCGCGGTCAGCGGCGGGATCACGGTCGAGCCGGTGCTCGGCAGCCGCGCCACCGACACCCTCTCCGGACTCGGCCCACCCCCGGTACGCGACGGCGACCGGCTGCCCCTCGGCCGGCCCGTCGGCCCGCCCGCCCCGGTGGACGGCACGGCCGGCCCGCCGATCCCCGACCGGCTGCGGCTGGCCGTACGCCCCGGCCCGCGGCACGACTGGTTCACCCCCGCCGCGCTGGACCTGCTCCTCACCACCCCGTACGGGATCAGCCCGGCGAGCAACCGGGTCGGCGCGCGACTGGTCGGCGCGGCCCTGCCCCGCGCGCTGGCCGGCGAGCTGCCCAGCGAGGGCCTCGTCCTCGGCGCGTTGCAGGTGCCGCCGGACGGGCAACCGTTGATCTTCCTCGCCGACCACCCCACCACCGGCGGGTACCCGGTCATCGGGGTGGTGGACGACGTGACCCCGCTCGCGCAGGCCCGCCCGGGGACTACGGTGACGTTCCATGGACCTCAACGCTGACCTCGGCGAGGGATTCGGCATCTGGCGGCTCGGCGACGACGAGGCGCTGCTGGACCTGATCACCTCCGCCAACGTCGCCTGCGGCCTCCACGGCGGCGACCCGTCCACGATGCACCGGGTCTGCGCCGGCGCCGCCACGCGCGGGGTCGCCGTCGGCGCCCAGGTCGGCTACCGGGACCTCGCCGGCTTCGGCCGGCGGCACATCGCGTACGACTTCGCCGAGCTGCGCGACGAGACGACCTACCAGCTCGGCGCGCTCGACGCGTTCTGCCGGCTGTTCCGCACCCGGGTCCGCTACCTCAAGCCGCACGGTGCGCTCTACCACGCGGCGGCCTGCGATGAGGCCCAGGCCGCCGCGCTGGTCGCCGCCGTCAGCGCGTACGACCACGAGCTGCCCCTGCTCTGCCCGCCCGGCTCGGTGCTCGCCCAACTCGCCGTCGGCGCCGGGCTGCGGGTGGTCGCCGAGGGCTTCGCCGACCGCAACTACCTGCCCAACGGCTCGCTGGTGCCCCGGAGCGCCGCGAACGCGCTGGTCAGCGACCCGGAGCAGGTGGCCGCCCGGGCCGTCCGGATGGCCACCGAGCGGACCGTGGTCGCGGTGGACGGCCGGGTGATTCCCTGCCCCATCGAGTCGATCTGCCTCCACGGGGACACTCCGGGCGCGGTGCGCTGCGCCGAGCTGGTCCGGGCCGCCCTCATCGACGCCGGCGTCACCCCCGCTCCCTTCGCCTGACCGCCGCGCCCCCGCCCTCCCGGCCGAGTGGGCGTTGCGGAGGACTTGCCGGATCAGGACTCGTCGAGGCCGCGGAGGATCAGGGGGAGGCGGGTGGTGCCGCCCTCGACCACGCGAACCGGGACGCCCCAGTCCTGTCGGGTCAGGTGGCAGGCCGCGTGCTCGACGTCGGCGTCGCAGGTGGCCGCCTGGGCGGTCACCTGGAGCACGCCCTGCGCCACGTCACCGTTGACCACCAGCCGGCGGGACAGGTCGGTGGTCGTCCCGGCCCCCTCGATCAGCAGCTCGGGCGGGGACGCCGAGACCACCAGACGGGTTGACGGCCCGTACGTCTCGTCCAGCTTCTGGCCCGGTGCCGGCGTGAAGATCACATCCAGGGTCAGCTCGCCCGCCGCCACGTCGGTCGGCTTGCGCTCCAGCTTGTGCCGGGGTCCGTCCACCGTGCTCGCGCCCGCCGCGGTGAGCGCGCCCGGGGCCAGCCGGGTCAGCCGGTGGGCGGCCGACTCGACCACCAGCACCTCGCCCTCCGGGGTGAGCACCACGTCGCTCGGCTCGGCCAGCCCGTCCGCCACCGTGGCGACCTGGTCGGTCGCCGGGTCGAAGCGGCGCACCGCCCCGTTGTACGTGTCGGCGATCAGCACCGAGCCGTCGGGCAGCGCGCACACCCCCAGCGGGTGCTGGAGCAGCGCCCGGTCGGCCGGGCCGTCGACGTGACCGAAGTCGAAGAGGCCCTGCCCGACGGAGGTGTGCATCACCCCGTTCTCGACGTACCGGACGGCGCTGGTCTCGCTGTCGGCGATCCAGAGCCGGGTGCCGTCGGCCGAGACGGAGAGGCCGGAGGGCTGGGCCATCCAGACGTCCGACAGCGGGCCGTCACGCAGCGCCTCGACGGTGGTGCCGGCGTACATACCGGCGGTCCGCTTGATCGGGTCGAACCACCAGAGCTGGTGGATGCCGGCCATCGCGACGACGACCTTGTCGTCGTACCAGGCGACGTCCCACGGGGAGGAAAGGTCGACCGAGCAGGCGTCGTGCGCGTGGTCGTCGACGGTCGAGCGCCACTGCCGCCCGTTCCCGGCCACCGTGACCACCTCGCCGGTGGCCAGCTTCACGCCGCGTAGCAGGTGGTTGACGGTGTCCGCGACGACCAGGTCGTACCCGGCCACCTCGGCGACGTGCGCGGGGAGCAGGCAGAGCCCCTGCGGCTCGGAGAAGGTGGCGCCCTGCGCCGGGCCGTCGGCGTGGCCGCGGCTGCCCGCGCCGATCCGGCGGAGCACCTTCTCGCCGTCAGGGGCCAGCTCGACCAGGGAATGCCGGGCCGAGTCGGAGACGAGCAGGTTGCCGCCGTCGAGCACCACGGCCTTGCCGGGGAAGCGCAGCGTGGTCTCCGGCTCCGCCGGCGGGACGTACGGGCCGTCGCCCCGGTGCAGGGTGCCCTTCGCCTCGTGGGTCGCGATCAGCTCGTCGATCAGCCGGGCCAGCCCCTCGGCGTGCCCCTCGCCGGCCATGGTGGCGACCACGTAGCCCTCGGGATCGACGACCGACAGGGTCGGCCAGGCCTTCGCCGCGTACTGCTGCCACATGTCCAGCTCGGGGTCGTCGAGCACCGGGTGGTGCACCCCGTACCGCTCGACGGCTGGCGCCAGCGCGTCCGGGTCCTTCTCGTGCTCGAACTTCGGCGAATGTACGCCGATGACCACGAGGACGTCGCCGTACTTCTCCTCGAGCGGGCGCAGCTCGTCGAGCACGTGCAGGCAGTTGATGCAGCAGAAGGTCCAAAAATCGAGGACTGTGATCTTTCCTCGAAGATCGGACAGCTTCAGGTCCCTGCCGCCGGTGTTCAACCAGGCCCGGCCGCGCAGCTCGGGTGCCCGTACTCGTGCGCTCATGCCCTCAGTCTGCCGGACGGGACGGCCCGACCCGGCCGGCACCCGGCGCGGGGAGGATCACACCCAGGAACGTACGACGGCGGGGCCACGGACCACCGTGACCCCGCCGCTGCGAGCTGCTACTTGCCGGCCGGCTTGAGGCAGAGCACCCGGTTCGCCCCGTCACCGGGGAGCACCACGTGCGGCTGCGCCGGGTCGCCGCACTTCTCCTCGGCGTCGACCTTCGAGACGACCGTGAACGCGCCCTGCGCGCCGCAGTCGGCGGCCGCCACTCCATTGGTGCCGGCCTGCTTGACGCAGGAGCCCACCGCCGGGTCGAACCCGGCCGACTTGTCATCCCCGCCGATCTTGCCGAGCAGTGCGAGCAGGCCGAGCGGGACGGCCAGGATCAGCACTGCGGCGATCAGCACGGCGGCCAGCACCCGGCCGTTGCGTACCTTCGGCGTGGGCGCCTCGGCCTGCGGCTCGGCCTCCGGCTTGAACGCGTCGAAGCGGCCCTGGTCCGCCTCGTTGGTCGGGCCCTGCGACCAGGCCGGCGGGGCCGGCGGGGGCGGGTACGCGGGTGGGAAGTTGCCCTGATCCGGCGCGCCCATCGCCCCCGGCCCGGGTACGGCGCCGGACGCGTGACCGCCGCCCGGTGCGCCGAACGCGTCGTGTTGGCCGCCCGGCCCGGCGAACGGGTCGCCGCCCGGTGCCCCGAACGGGTCCTGGTAACCACCGGGCGCGCCGAAGGGGTTCTGCTGGCCGCCCGGTGCGCCGAACGCCTGGGGGCCGCCCGGTGCGCCGAACGGGTCTTGGTGACCACCGGGCCCGCCGAACGGGTTCTGGTGACCACCGGGCCCGCCGAACGGGTCCTGGTGACCACCGGGTACGCCGAACGGGTCGCCGGGGCGCTCGTCGCTCTGCGGGTGCACCCCGTTGACCGGCCGGTTGTTGCCGACCGGGTCCGCGAACGACGGCATGCCGGGCGGGAACGGCGGCGGGCCGGCGGGTGAGGAAGGTGCCGGGGGTGCTTCGGCAAAGGCGTTCGAGGCTGCCTCGTCGAACCGGGGCGCCGGGCCGGGCTCGTCGAAGCGCGGACCCGCCTCGGGGAAGCTGTTCGAGGCGTCCTGGCCGAAGGGCTCCTCGGATTCGGGTCGGGCCGGCCGGCCGTACACCCGGGGCTGCGGGGCCGGTACGCCGGCCGCGTGCAGGGGCTGGTCGGTCGGCGGCGTCACCCGGCTGGCCATCGGCACCGAGGCGCTGGCCGAGACGACACCGGCCGCGCCGGACTCCGGGGAGGTACGCGGGCCGGGCACCACCGGCCCGGCCGGCGACTGCGGCTCCTCGTGCCCCGCCTCCGGCGTACCCCAAGCGGCCTGTTCCGGCTCGTACGGCCGGCCGGCCGGCTCGGCGGCGGGGGCGAACTGCCCCGGTGGCATGTAGTCGGTGGGCGGCGAGGCGGCCAGAGCGGCACCCGGCACCCGCTGCTCCTGGGGCGGCAGCGGCACGGCGCTGCCCGGGGAGATGCCCGGAGCCGGGGCGGGCTGGTAGACCGGCGCTTCCTCGGCCCGGGCCGGCTCCCAGCCGTTCGACGCCGATTCGTCCGGCGCGGCCTCGCCGGGCTGGCCCCACGCCTCACCCGGCGCCCACGGCTCGGCGTCGGGGACGGCGGGACGCTCGGGTGTCCACTGCGGGGCGTCCTGCGCGCCGCCCCATGCCGACGGGGAGTCGGGGGACGGTACCGAGACGCTGGCGCGGGCCGGCGTCCAAGCACCGGACTCCGGCCGGTCGCCAGGCGTCGGGCCGGTGGCCGAGTCCCGGCCGGTCTGCGCCGGTTCGTCGGTCGGCCGGTCCTGGTCGCGCTGCTGTGGCGCGGCCGCGGCGTCCTCCCACGCGGGGCGCTGCTCGTTCGGCGTACCCCAGGCGGGCGGGTGCGGGGCCTCGGCCTGCCCGGCGTCCCGGCCCGCGGCCCAGCGGCCGGAACCGTCGGGGTCGTCGTGGGTCGGCCAGTTGTCGGCCGGTGCGCCCGGCACGGACACGGCGGCACGGGCGGCTGGCTCGGACTGCTGGCCCCAGACCGGCTGGTCGTCCTGCGGACCGGCGGCGGTGCCCCACCCCGGGCCGTTCTGCTCGCCCGGTGGCGACCAGGCGGGCGGGGCCGATTCGGCGGGGGCGTTCGCCGGGGCGGCGGCCCACGCGGGCGGCGCCTGCTCACCGGCCGGGGCCGGTGGGGCGGCGGACCAGGCGGGCGAACCCTGCTCGGGCGCGCCCCAGGCGGCCTGGGGGGAACCGCCCCACGCGCCCGGCTGGCCGGGTGGCGGCACCTGCGCGGAGGCTCGCCCAGCGGCGGGCTGGCCGCCCGGCTGCGCCCAGGCGGGGCGCTGGTCGTTCGGGTTGCCCCAGGCGGGGGCCGGCTGGGCGGGCGGACCGGCCGGCGGGGGCGGGGCCCAGCCGAGGTCGGCGGCACCGGGGTACCCGTTGTCCTGCTGGGCCGGGCGGTCGCCGTACGGCGCCGGTCCACCGGCGCCCGGCGTCACCTCGCCCGGCTCTTGGCCAGGGCGGTGCGGGACCTCGGACGTCATGGGTGCGCCTCCTCCATCACATGTCGGCCGCCGATGCCGATCGGGACCGTCGGCCTGGTTGCCGGCGTCGCCGGCGGGTACCGGCCGTGCGGGCTCCCCGCACCGTATCGGGTGGCCGCCGAGAGGCGCCCGGGGGAGCACCGGCCGTCACTCGCCGTTACCGGGCGCTGTCGATCGGTTTCCGTGGGCGCGATCGGTCCGGGGGCGGGCGGGTGGCGTCCGAGCCCCACCGTACCGGGCGGCGCGGCGAGGTGGAATCCCGGTATCAATCGACCCGTGACGCCGAAGACCCGCCCGGGGTGACCGGGCGGGTCTTCGAACTGGAGGAGGTGAGGAACGGCGGGGAGCGTCAGCTGAGGTGACGCTGGGCGATGGCGAGGAGCTCCTCGCGGACCGCGGGGGAATTGGCGGAACGCAGCGCGTGCTCGATGGCGCGGGCACGGCGGTTGGCATCGCGGCGGTTACGGATTCGCTCGATCATGCTCATCTGGGTCTCTCCTCCTGGCTATTCGGTTGTCAGCCCCTTGATGTCTCTATTGAAGCGCATGACGCGGCCAAATTCCATCGATTATTAGGTGAGCTGGGCCACGCACCTAAGGATCGTAGGTCCACGCCCTTATTGAGCCGAAGATTCGATCCACCAGATGGCAACGGCCGGTGTGCCGGGCGTTCACCCGTGGCACACCGGCCGTCGCCGGGGTCAGCAGACCGTCAGGTCCAGGCGAGCAGCGCCGCCTCCGGATCGGCCAGGAAGTCCCCGACGTCGCGGAGGAACTTCGAGCCGAGCTCACCGTCGATGATCCGGTGGTCGAAGGAGAGGCCCAGGGTGGTGACCAGGCGCGGCTTCACCTTGCCCTTGTGCACCCACGGCATCTCCCGCACCGCCCCGAAGGCCAGGATCGCGGATTCGCCCGGGGGCAGAATCGGCGTACCGGTGTCGACGCCGAAGACGCCGACGTTGGTGATGGTCAGCGTCCCGCCGGACATGTCGGCCGGGGAGGTGCGGCCGGCCTTCGCCGTCTGCACCAACTCGGTCAGCGCGTCCGCCAGCTCGCGCAGCGACAGCCGGCCGGCGTCCTTGACGTTCGGCACGATCAGGCCGCGCTCGGTGGCCGCCGCGATGCCCAGGTTGACGTAGTCCTTGACCACGATCTCGTCGCCGGCCCAGGTCGAGTTGACCATCGGGTGGCGCTTGACCGCCAGCAGCACCGCCTTGGCGACCAGCAGCAGCGGGGAGACCCGCACCTCGCGCCACTCGCGCCGCCCGCGGAGCCGGTCCAGCGCCTTCATCGCCCGGGTCACGTCGACGGTCAGGAACTCCGTCACGTGCGGGGCGGTGAACGCCGAGCGGGACATGTTCTCGGCGGTGAGCTTGCGTACCCCCTTGACCGGGATGCGCTGCTCGCGGTCCGCGCCGAAGCTCGCGGGCGTCGCGCCCGGTGCCGCGACCGTCAGCGGCTCGGCCGCCGCCGGGGCCGAGGCCGACCGCTGTACGTCCTCCCGGGTGATCGAGCCCAGCGGACCCGAGCCGGTCAGCGTGGTCAGGTCGACGCCGAGGTCCTTGGCGAGCTTGCGAACCGGCGGCTTGGCCAGCACGAGCCCACCGGACCGGCCGGCGCCGTTGACCACCGGCGCGGGCGACGCCGGGACGACCGGCGCGGCCTGCACCGGCACGGCCTGGGCCGGGGCGGCCTGGGCGGCCGCTGCCTGCGTCGGGATGCCGCCCTTGCGCGGGCGACGCTTCGCCGCCGTCGTGCGCGGGCCGTAACCGACCAGTACGGCGGTACGCCCACCCGGGGCGGGACCGCCGATCAGGCCCGGCTCGACCATGCCCTCCTCGGGCGCGATCTCGACGGCGGCCAGCGAGGCCGCCGACGGGGTCGGCCGGCTCGTCGACTCGTCGATCGGCCCGGCGCCCGGGTCGGTGTCGATCGCGATGATCGGGGTGCCGACCTCGACGGTGGTGCCCTCCGGGTGGAAGATCGCCTGCACCTGGCCGGCCCACTTCGCCGGGATCTCGACGGCCGCCTTGGCGGTCTCCACCTCGACGATCGGCTGGTTCAGCTCGATGACGTCACCCACCTTGACCAGCCAGGCGAGGATCTCGCCCTCGGTCAGGCCCTCGCCCAGGTCGGGGAGGTTGAACTCCTTGATCCGTGACATGCCACTCACCAGCCGAAGGTGCGGTCGACGGCGTCGAGCACCCGGTCGAGGTCGGGCAGGTACTCCTCCTCGACCCGGGCAGCCGGGTAGGGGGTGTCGTAGCCGGTGACCCGCAGCACCGGGGACTCCAGGGAGTAGAAGCACTCCTCGGTGATCCTGGCCGCGATCTCGGCGCCGAGGCCCAGGTTGCCCGGGGCCTCGTGGACGACCACGCAGCGGCCGGTGCGCCGCACCGACGCGTACGCGGCGGACAGGTCCAGCGGGGAGAGCGAGCGCAGGTCGATGACCTCCAACTCCCGGCCGTCCTCGGCGGCGGCGGTGGCCGCGTCCAGGGCGGTCCGCACCATCGGGCCGTACGCCAGCACGGTGGCGTCGGTGCCCGGCCGGGCGACCCGGGCGGCGTGCAGCGGGTACGCCTCGGACAGCGGGGCGTCCAGCTCGACCGGGCCCTTCTCCCAGTAGCGCCGCTTGGGCTCCAGGAACACGATCGGGTCGTCCGAGGCGATGGCCTGCTGGATCATCGAGTACGCGTCCTGCGGGTTCGCGCAGGTCACCACCTTCAGGCCGGCGGTGTGCGCGAAGTACGCCTCGGGCGACTCGGAGTGGTGCTCGACCGCGCCGATGCCACCGCCGTACGGGATCCGGATGACCATCGGGATCCGGACCTTGCCCTGCGAGCGGTAGTGCAGCTTCGCCACCTGCGACACGATCTGGTCGTACGCCGGGTAGACGAAGCCGTCGAACTGGATCTCGCAGACCGGCCGGAAGCCCCGGATGGCCAGGCCGACCGCGGTGCCGATGATGCCGGACTCGGCGAGCGGAGTGTCGATCACCCGCTGGTCGCCGAAGTCCTTCTGGAGGCCGTCGGTGATCCGGAACACACCGCCGAGCTTGCCGACGTCCTCGCCCATGATGACGACCTTCGGGTCGTTCTCCATGGCCTTGCGCAGACCGGTGTTGAGTGCCTTGCCGAGGGTGAGGGTCTCCGTGGCCATCAGTGCGCGCTCCCCTCAAACGATGCCAGGTACTTGCTGAACTGCTCCCGCTGCTCGTCGAGCTCGGGCGACCCGTTCGGGTAGACGTGGTCGAACATGGTCACCGGCGCGGGGTCGGGCATGGCGAGCACCCGCTCGCGCAGGTGCACCGACTCGGCGCGGGCCTGCTCGTCGACCTCGGCGAAGAAGCCCGCGTCGGCGATCTTCTGCTTCTCCAGGAACGCCTTCATCCGGGCGATCGGGTCCTTGGCCTGCCAGGCCTCGACCTCGCTGGCGATCCGGTAGCGGGTGGGGTCGTCGGAGGTGGTGTGCGCCCCCATCCGGTAGGTGTACGCCTCGATCAGGCTCGGCCCCTGGCCGTGCCGCGCGTTGTCCAGCGCGTGCCGGGTCACCGCGTACGACGCGAGCACGTCGTTGCCGTCCACCCGGACGCCGGGGAAGCCGAAGCCGCCCGCCCGCTTGTACAGCGGGACCCGGGTCTGCCGCTCCAGCGGCTCCGAGATGGCGTACTGGTTGTTCTGGCAGAAGAAGACCAGCGGGGCGTTGAAGACGCTGGCCCAGACGAACGACTCGTTGACGTCGCCCTGGCTGGTGGCGCCGTCACCGAAGAACGCGATCACCGCCTCGCCGTCGTCGCCGCCGGTCTTGCCGTCCATGGCGACGCCCATCGCGTACCCGGCCGCGTGCAGGGTCTGCGCCCCGATGACGATCGTGTACATGTTGAACTTGAACTCGTTCGGGTCCCAGCCGCCCTGGTCGACGCCGCGGAACAGGCCGAGCGGCATGATCGGGTCGATGCCCCGGCAGTAGAGGACGCCGTGCTCCCGGTAGGTCGGGAAGGCCATGTCCTGCGTACGCAGCGCCCGGCCGGCGCCGACCTGCGCCGCCTCCTGGCCCAGCAGGCTGGCCCAGAGGCCCAGCTCGCCCTGGCGCTGCAGGGCCGTGGCCTCGGCGTCGAGCTTGCGGACCAGCACGAGGTCGCGGTAGAGCCCGCGGTACTCCTCGTCGGTGAAGTCAACGCGGTACTCGGTCCCGTCCGGGCCGAGTGCGCTCTCGATCCGCTCGCCCTCGGGTGTGAGTAGCTGTACGAGTTCCAGCTCGCCTGCCACGGCGGCACGCTTCGAACGGGGTGCGGCCCGCCGGCCGCGGCTGGTGACCCCGGGGTCGCCCTTTGCCATCCGTCTCTCCCTGTCTGGTCTGCGCCGGCTCCGGGGGTGACCCGTGCCGCGCGCGCATCATGCGCCGCCCGGCTCGAGCCGGGCTGGTCCTGGCGCCGCGCCTAGCCCCGGTGAGGGTTGCCGCGCGGCGTGAGCCGGGTCATGAAGCAACCCGGCCCGGGAGCGCCGGCGCCGTTCCGCACCAGCCGCAGGATGCGCGGAGGTGGCGGCTGCTTTGCCGTCGTGCCTGAATGATTGCAGAGGAGGTGAGGGGTCCCACAGTATGGCCTCCCCTGCCCGGGGTGTTCCGTCTGGTTCGCGACGTATCGAGGTTTTGTCGCTTGAGTCGCACTCGACGACGGACAAGTGGTGTGTCGACACGCTGTGGCGTCTGGTGAACTGAAGGTCACTGGGTCAAGCTGACTGGTGTCCGGTTAGGCCAATTTTGTCCGGGAAGCCGGTCGGGTCGACGTACGAGGAGAGTGTTGCCGGTGTCCGAGCCAGCAGGAGGTCCCGGCACGCCCATTCTCGGTCGTGACCCCGCAGTGCCCGGGAGCGGCTACCGCCGGCTGATCGGGGCCCACCGGGCACCCGGGGCGGGCGGCTCGAGCCGCGGCTACCTCGTCACCGTCGCGCTGCTCGCCGGCACCGCGTCCATGCCCATCCTGGCCGCGATCAGCACCGGGTCGGCCACCATGGGCAACAGCGCCCTGCCGGACGCCAGCACCCCGTTCATCCCGACTCCCTCGATCGGCCCGGTGGTGCTTCCACTACCCGAAGGGGCCCAGCCCCCGGCCCTGCCCAGCCGGACCCCCGTCGCCACCGGCCGCCCGTGGTCCGCGCCGGCACCCTCCGACAACCGGGGCCTCGGCTCGCGCCGGCGGTCCTGGCCGGCCGTGCCGGTGTTTACCCGCAGCCCCGTCCGCACCACACCGAACGCCTCGCCGCGCCCGCCCCGGGCCCCCTCGCCGTCGCCGTCGGCCTCGCCCTCGCCCTCGGCCTCCGGGTCCGCCACGCCGGGCCCGTCACCGCGCCCCACGGGCGACCCGACCAGCACCTACTCCGATCCGGCGAGCGATCCCCCGAGCAGCACCAGCCCGGAGCCCATCCCGACCGGCTCCCCCGGCTCACCGCCACCAGCGGTGCCCGTGGTCCTGCCCAGCCCGTCGCCCCAGCTCGCGCCCGTTCCGGCCGGCACTGGGGAAGCCACGGGTACGAGCCCGCGGACCGGCGTGGCCCTCGGGTGAGGCGGGCTCAGGCCGGGTCGTCGGTGAGGCGGTGCCGGTTGGCCTCGATCCAGGCGTCCAGCGCGGCCGGGTCGTCCGGGTCGACGCCGTCGGCCATCAGTTGGGCGACCGCCGCCGTCGCCGGGCTGCGTCGCTCGCCGGTGCTGTAGAGCCGGGCGAACTCGGGGACCATCTCCTCGATCGCCTCGTCCGTTCGGCGGGCCGCCGCCGCCGGCAGCCCTCGCTGGTGGGCCGCGTACGCCGCCCAGCCGCGCAGCACCCGGGGAAGCAGCGCGGCGTCGTCCATGTCCAGCACGGCCCGGCGGTGCACCCAGTCGAGCAGGAACAGTTCGGCGACCGTCGGACTCCAGCGCATCGGGTCGGCGTCCGGGAAGCTGGCCGCGTGGTCGAGCAGCAGGCCCAGGCAGAAGTGCAGCGAGGCCAGCTCCGCGTCGGGTATCGCGTCCAGGCCGAACCGGGCCGCCTCCGGCGAGCCGAGGAAGGCCCGGACCAGCCGGGTCCGCTCCTCGTCGGTGGGCGGCGGGACGTCCTGGGCCCCGGCGGCGACGGCCCGGCCGGGCAGGACGGACAGCCGCGCGCCGACCAACGCTCGGTCGGTGGCCAGCGAGCCCTGGGCGGGCAGCTCACCGAGGTCGTCGGTGACCCCCAGGTGGCGGCTCACCTCCGCGTGCATCCGGGCCGGGTCCTCCGTCCGGAACCAGGTGAACTCGTCCTCGGTGCAGATCTCCCGGGCCTGCTCGACGATGCGCCCGGCCGGCCCGCCGACGAAGACGTCCTTGGTGATGCCGATGTTGTGGTCGACCAGGGCCACCACGGCGTGCTCCGGCCCGCCCTCGGCGTCGTCGTAGGCGAAGGTGGCCAGGTAGGAGGTCTGGTCGCCGTAGACGTCCCCGTACGCCCAGGCGCCGGTGAGGTGCACCCGCCCGAGCTGCCCCGCCCAGGCCGGGGCGTACACCCCGGGGCGGATCCGGGCGGCGCCCTCGGCGTCCGGCACCAGCGTGGCGAAGACGGCGCGGATGGTGGTGGCGGCGGCGCTGCGCCGGCGGGACGTGGCGGCGAGGAACCCGGCCACGAACTCGCGGACCGCGGTCTCCCGGTCGGCATCGGCGACGGCGTAGACGCTGCCCAGCAGTGCGGCGCCGAGCATCTCCGCGTCGAGGGCGGAGTCGAGCCTCGTCACGTCGCGAGCGGCGTGCAGCACCGCCTCGTAAGGAGTCTGTGGCGTGACCATGCACCGACCCTACGCCGCTCGGCCGCCGCCGGCACCGGTCAGCGTGCCGGGCTCAGCGCGAGGTGGCCTCCCGCAGCGCCTCCCGGGCCTCGGCGTAACGGGCCAGCACCGCCCAGACCGGATCCAGCACGTACTTCTCGCCGACGCTGCCCACGGAGGTCGTCAGCCGGCGTTCGGCCCGCTGCCGGGCGCGCCGCGCCGCCCACCGGATCACCGGCCGGGCCAACGCCGCGACCAGCAGCCCGGCGAGCAGGCCGCCGAGGAGCAGCAGGGTCGGCCAGGGCGCCTCGCCGAGCCGCGGATTCTCCAGCGGCGGCAGACCGAGCGCGCGGAGCACGTAGCCGAGCACCAGCCAGCCCAGCCCGGCCGCCGCCGCGACGGTGACCAGCCACTGGAGGAGGCCGACCACCCGCCACCAGGCGGGCCGCCGCTCCAGGCCCAGGTCGGTGGCGGCCACCGCGTGATCCAGCGCGTCCGGCAGGTCGGCCAGCCGGGACCGGGCCGCGGCGGTCACCGCGGCTGGCCAGGGCGCCGGCAGGTCGACGGCGGAGCGGTCGGCGACCGCGCGGATGGCCAGGTTGAGCGCCGAGCGCTGCGCGGCGGTGGGATCGGGTACGGAGGTCGCCGCGACCAGGCTCTCCGCCGGCGCGTCGGCGCCGCCGGAGAGGTGCAGCCGGCGCAGCGGATCCGGTCGGAGTTTCCGCCAGCCGCGGACCAGCGGCCAGCCGGTCGTCCCGACGGCCCGGTGCCGGTACGCGGCCTCCACCGCCTCGGCCACCGTGGGCACCCCGGCCGCCCCGGCCAGCGCCGAGGTGAGTTCCCGCGCCGACGCGTCACCCGGGCCGGTACGGGGTGCCTCCGGCCCGACCAGCGGTTCCAGCCCGGCCACCACGGTGTCCACGTCGCCGGCCAGCCGGCGCAGGGCGGCCCGCCGCTCGGCGACCGTACGCTCCAACTCGGCGCGGAGCCCCTTCGACCCGGCCGGGTCCACGGCGACGGTGGGCAGCAGCGGCACCCCCTCGAGCCCGTCGGCGTCGAGCAGCCGGCGCAGGTCGCCGAGGACCCGGGGCAGCTCGGCCGGGGGCAGCCGGTCGGCCTGGTTGAGCACGACCACCGTGACGTCCTTGTGCCGGTGGAACTCGCGCAGGTAGCTGGTGTGAATCACGCGGTCGGCGTACTTCTGCGGGTCGACCACCCAGACCACCAGGTCGACCAGGCCGATCAGCCGGTCCACCTCCAGCCGGTGGCTGCGCTGCACCGAGTCGAAGTCGGGAAGGTCCAGCAGGACCAGCCCGTGCAGCGCCGACTCGTCGTCGCCGTCGAGCGCGCTCTCCCGGACGAACCGGTGCCGGGGCAGCACCCCGAGCCAGTCGAGCAGCCGGGACGCGCCGTCCAGCGGCCCCCATACGCAGGCGTACGCCACCCCGGTGGTGGGGCGGCGTACGCCGACCGGGGAAAGGTCCAGCCGGGCCAGGGCGTTGAACAGGCTCGACTTGCCGCTGCCGGTCGCCCCGGCCAGGGCGACGACGGTGTGGTGCCCGGAGAGGGCGAGCCGGGTGCCGGCCCGCTCGACCACGGTGTGCGCGGCGACCAGCTGGGCGTCGGGCACCTGGCCGTCCACCGCCGCAAGGAAGCGCTGGACGGCCTGCAGACGCGCGATCAGGGCGTCCGGATCGCTCACCGCGGCCCTCCGGAGGAAAGGAGGGGCCCCCTGTTAACGCCTCCGGTAGAGAAGGGAACCCTTCTCACCCCGGCCGGAAACAGCGCGGCGGATCGGCGTAGCTGTGGCGCGTTCATCGGCGGCCATCCTGGTCGGGGGCCGGCAGCACCGGGCCGCCGGCGCGGGACAGGCCGCAGCGGTGCCGGGCCTTCTCCACGTCGGTGGCCGCCCGGCGCAGGTCGGCGCTGGTCTCGGAAGCCGGCCGGGCGGCCCCGGTGCGGGCGAGGAACCGTGCCGTCTCCTCCGCCAGCAGCCTGCCGATCCGGTCGAGCAGGTCACTCCGGGCCTTGTTGGCGAGACTGCGGACCGCCTGGTCCCCGAAGAGCGCCTGGAGGACCGCCTGCCCGGCGACCGCGGTGCCGGCGCCGGTGGCGACCTCCAGCCCGGTCGGGATGAAGGCGGTGGAGGCGAAGACCGCGATCATGACCGCCAGGCCGGTGGCGTTGACCGCGTACGCGGCCGTGCGCGCCACGAAACGGCGGTTGCCGCCCTCGACCCGGACCAGTTCCAGCACCCCTCGCTGCCAGTCCCGGACCAGCCGCTCGGCGCGTTCGGCCAGGTCGGCAGAGGGGCGGGCGAGCTCCGGTGCGAGCAGCTCCGCACCGGCCGGATGCGCCTTCCACCCGGTGTACGTGTGCTCCGCCGCCTCGGCGGTCACCCCGCGCAGCAGCGTCACGAGCTGGGACTCGATCGCCGTACGCAGCTCGGCGGCGGGGGCTGGACGCCCGGTCACCTTGGCAACCACCCGGTCACGCAGCCGGCCGATCCGCGCCTCCAGGGTGCGGAAGAACTCGCCGGTGCCGACGAGCTCCTGCCAGCGGGCCAGCACCTCGCCGCGAAGCAGCCGGCCGTCCTTGAGCCCCTGGTCGACGGTTCGCTCCGCCGCCCGGTACGCCGCCCGTACCCGCTCGTCCAGCGCGTCGGCAGCGGCCACCTGCTCGTCGGCGGCGTCGGCCAGCCCCGCCACGGCGGGGTGCAGGGCGGCCAGCGCGCCGTCGAGGGTCTGCCGGACCACGGCGGACCGGGCGTCGGCGTCCGCGGCGAGCCGGGCGAACCAGGCGCTCAGCGGGGCGGTGACCCGGTCGGGGAGCAGCCCCTGCCCGTCGACCCAGGTCTCGGGCAGCACGAAGAGCGGCGCGGCGGCCAGGTCCTGGGCGGCGAGCATCTCGGACAGGTGGGCGGCGATCTCGTCGGCCGCTTCCGGGGGCACCCGGTCCAGGACCATGGCGATCACCGTGCCGCGGGCCCGGGCGCCGCGCAGCAGCTCCCAGGGGACGGCGTCGGCGTACCGGGCGGCGGTGGTGACGAAGAGCCAGAGGTCGGCGGCGGCCAGCAGTTGCCCGGCGAGCGCCCGGTTGGCGTCGACCACCGAGTCGATGTCGGGCGCGTCGAGGAAGGCCAGCCCGGCCGGCAGCGCGGGGGCGGTGACCAGTTGCAGGGTGCCCGGGTCCTCGGTCGGCTCGTTCGTCCGGGTCAGGCCGGGCAGCAGGTCGCCCTGCCGGAACCAGGCGGCGTCGGCCGGGTTGCAGACCAGCACCGGCGAGCGGGTGGTGGGGCGCAACACCCCGGCGGCGCTCACCCGCGCCTGGACCAGGCTGTTGACCAGCGTCGACTTGCCCGCGCCGGTCGAGCCGCCGACCACCACTAGCAGCGGGGCGTCGAGGCGGGCGAGCCGGGGCAGCAGATAGTCGTCGAGCTGGTGGGTGAGGCCGGCGGCGGCGCGCCGGGCCGGCTCCGCCGAGGGCAGGGCCAGCGGGTACCGGACCGCCCCGATCGCGGCCCGCAGGCCGGCGAGCGCGGCGGGCAGGCTCTCCGCGCTGCCGACGGGCAGGTCGTCGCACCCGGCATCGGGTCCATTGCGGGCTGCGACGGCGGGCGTGCCGGAATCGGTGGCGGAATCGCCATGCGTCGTCACGGCTAAAGCCTGCCCGACCGAGGCAAGCGAAGACAACCGGACAGTAATACCACCTCAGGTTGCGTCGGGTCGACTCAACCCCGACTTGCGGTTTGCGACGGGCATGGCACTATTGAGTCCGGTTCACTCAACTTGTGGTGCGGTCGCTGCGGGCGACCCGCCGGGCAGGCCCGTTGACCTGCTCATCCGTTACGAAGCGAGGAAGCGAACATGGCACGTGCGGTCGGCATCGACCTCGGCACGACGAACTCCTGCGTCAGCGTTCTCGAGGGCGGTGAGCCCACCGTCATCGCCAACGCTGAGGGCTCGCGGACGACCCCCTCGATCGTCGCGTTCGCCCGCAACGGCGAGGTGCTCGTCGGTGAGGTCGCCAAGCGCCAGGCGGTAACCAACCCGGACCGGACCATCCGGTCGGTCAAGCGCGAGGTCGGCACCAACTGGACCGTCGACATCGACGGCAAGAAGTACACCCCGCAGGAGATCTCGGCCCGCACGCTGATGAAGCTCAAGCGGGACGCCGAGGCGTACCTGGGCGAGCAGATCACCGACGCGGTGATCACCGTCCCCGCCTACTTCAACGACAGCCAGCGCCAGGCCACCAAGGAGGCCGGTGAGATCGCCGGCTTCAACGTGCTGCGGATCGTCAACGAGCCGACCGGGGCCGCCCTGGCGTACGGCCTCGACAAGGGCTCCAAGGAGCAGACCGTCCTGGTCTTCGACCTGGGTGGCGGCACCTTCGACGTGTCGCTGCTCGAGCTGGCCGAGGGCGTCATCGAGGTCAAGTCCACCAGCGGTGACAACCACCTCGGTGGTGACGACTGGGACCAGCGGATCATCGACCACCTGGTGAAGACCTTCCGCGGCGAGCACGGCATCGACCTGTCGCAGGACAAGATGGCCATGCAGCGGCTCAAGGAGGCGGCCGAGAAGGCCAAGATCGAGCTGTCCGCCGCCACCACCTCCAACATCAACCTGCCGTACATCACCGCCGGCTCGGCGGGCCCGCTGCACCTCGACGTGACCCTGAGCCGCGCCGAGTTCCAGCGCATGACGCAGGACCTGCTGGACCGCTGCAAGGTCCCGTTCGAGCAGGCCGTGAAGGACGCCGGGATCAAGATCTCGGACGTCGACCACGTCATCCTGGTCGGCGGCTCGACCCGTATGCCCGCCGTGACCGACCTGGTCAAGCAGCTCACCGGCAAGGAGCCCAACAAGGGCGTGAACCCGGACGAGGTCGTGGCCGTCGGCGCCGCCCTGCAGGCCGGCGTGCTCAAGGGTGAGGTCAAGGACGTCCTGCTGCTCGACGTGACCCCGCTGAGCCTGGGCATCGAGACCAAGGGCGGCATCTTCACCAAGCTCATCGAGCGCAACACCACCATCCCGACCAAGCGCTCCGAGGTCTTCACCACCGCCGACGACAACCAGCCGTCGGTGCTGATCCAGGTGTTCCAGGGCGAGCGGGAGATCGCGGCCTACAACAAGAAGCTCGGCACCTTCGAGCTGACCGGCCTCCCGCCGGCGCCGCGCGGCGTGCCGCAGATCGAGGTCACGTTCGACATCGACGCCAACGGCATCGTCAACGTGCACGCCAAGGACCTGGGCACCGGCAAGGAACAGAAGATGACGATCACCGGCGGCTCGTCGCTGCCGAAGGACGACATCGAGCGGATGCGCCGGGACGCCGAGGAGCACGCCGAGGAGGACAAGCGCCGGCGCGGCGACGCGGAGACCCGCAACCTGGCCGAGGCGCTCCAGTGGCAGACCGAGAAGTTCCTCGCCGAGAGCGGCGACAAGCTGCCCAGCGAGAACCGCGACCAGCTCAACGAGGCCCTCGGCGAACTGCGCAGCGCGCTCGGTGGCCAGGACGTCGACAAGATCAAGGCCGCGCACGAGAAGCTGGCGCAGGTCTCCCAGCAGGCCGGCTCGCTGCTCTACTCGCAGCAGCAGGGCGAGCAGGCTGGGCCGGGCGCGACCGGGCCGGGCGCGGGTGCGACCGGTGGCGCGCAGGCCGGCGGCCCGCAGGCCGGCGGGGCCGACGACGTGGTCGACGCGGAGATCGTGGACGAGGACAAGAAGTGACGTTCGGTCCCGGACACGTACGCACGGCGGAGGGATGAGGTAACCGCATGACGGAGAAGCCACGAGCCGCCGACCCGGGTGCCACCGGGTCGGCGCGGGGTGGGTCCGCCGACGCCGGGCAGGGCGAGGAGCCGCGGGTCGTCATCCGTGACAGGCGCAAGATCGGCAAGGTCGGCAAGACCGGCGACCGCGCCGCGGCCGCTCCCGCGGCGCCCGACGCGGCAGCCGACGCACCAGCCGAGGGTCTGGTCGAGGAGACCGAGGTCGTGGTCGACGAGATCGAGACCGAGGCCCCGGTTTCCGGCCCGCCCGTGGTTGACGCCCCGGCCGAGCGGACCGAGGAGTCGGCCCAGCCGGAGGCGCCGCTCGGCGCCGAGCTGGAGACGGTCCGGGCCGACCTGGACGAGCGGACCCGTGACCTGCAGCGGGTTACGGCCGAGTACGCCAACTACCGCAAGCGGGTCGACCGGGACCGCAGCCTGGTCCAGGAGCAGGCGATCGGCACCGTGCTGACCGCGCTGCTGCCGATCCTCGACGACCTGGACCGGGCCCGCGAGCACGGCGACCTGGTGGGCGGGTTCGGCTCGGTGGCCGAGCAGCTCACCACCGCGCTGGGCAAGTTCGGCCTGGCCGCGTTCGGCGAGCAGGGCGACCCGTTCGACCCGACCCGGCACGAGGCGGTGGCCCACCAGACCTCCGCCGACGTGACCGAACCGACCTGCGTGCAGGTCATGCGCCGGGGTTACCAGCTCGGTGAACGGCTGCTGCGGCCGGCTCTGGTCGCGGTCGCCGACCCGGAGTAGTGCCGACCCGTGACGTCCCGCCCGCCCGGACCGGGCGGGCGGGACGACGGGGGAACGTCCCGTGGAAGGGGGTGGACCGGTGAGTTCCAAGGACTGGATTGAGAAGGATTTCTACGCCGCGCTGGGCGTGGAGAAGTCCGCCTCCTCGGACGAGATCAAGAAGTCGTACCGGAAGCTGGCCCGGGAGTCGCACCCGGACCACAACCCCGGTGACCCGAAGGCCGAGGAGCGGTTCAAGGCCGTCTCCGAGGCGTACGCCGTGCTCGGCGATGAGAAGAAGCGCCGCGAGTACGACGAGATGCGGTCGCTGTTCGGCTCGGGCGCGTTCCGCCGTAACGCTCGCGGCGGCGGCCAACCGGGTGGCGTGCCGTTCGACGTCTCCGACCTGTTCGGTGGGGCGGCCGGCGGTGAGGCCCGGTTCGGGGGCGGTGGCCTGGGTGACCTGTTCAGTTCGATCTTCACCGGCGGCGGTGCCGGCGGCGCGGGCCGCGCGCGTGGGCCGGCGCGCGGCCGGGACATCGAGGCCGAGGTGGCCCTCGACTTCTCTGACGCGGTACGCGGGGTGACCGTTCCGCTGACGCTACGCGCGCCCGGGGTCTGCGACACCTGCCACGGCACCGGAGCCAAGCCCGGCACCCAGCCGAAGGCCTGCCCGATCTGCCACGGCGCCGGGGTGACCACCCGTAACCAGGGGTCGTTCAGCTTCTCCGAGCCGTGCCGCAACTGTCAGGGCGTCGGCACGATCGTCGAGGAGAAGTGCCCGGAGTGCCGCGGCACCGGCGGGGTCACCAAGACCCGTACGCTGAACGTCCGCTTCCCGGCCGGGGTCGCCGACGGCCAGCGCATCCGGCTGGCCGGCCGGGGTGAGCCCGGTGAGCGGGGTGGGCCGGCGGGTGACCTGTTCGTCCACGTGAAGGTCCGGCCGGACGAGCTGTTCGGGCGTACCGGGGACGATCTGACCCTGACCGTGCCGATCACCTTCGCGGAGGCGGTGCTCGGCATCGACCTGCGGGTGCCGACCCTGGACGGCACAGTGACCCTCCGGGTACCACCGGGTACACCGAGCGGCCGGGTGCTGCGGGCCCGGGGCAAGGGAGTCGTACGCAAGGACGGCCGCGTCGGGGACCTGCTGGTCACCCTCGATGTGGTGGTCCCGGCGAAGGTGTCGGACGAGGCGCGGGCGGCGCTGGAGGCGTTCGCGGAGCAGACCTCGCCCGCCGCGCGGGAACATCTCGATGCGCGGGTGCGTCGGTTCAGTTGACCGGGTGAAAGGCAGCGGAGGTGGGCGGGATGTCGCAGGAGTTCGTCGGCTCGGGTGACCCTGCCTACGAGGCCAAGGTCCTGATGATCTCGGTGGCGGCGCGGATGGCGGGGATGCACCCGCAGACCCTGCGCCAGTACGACCGGCTGGGCCTGGTGCAGCCCGGCCGGGCAGCTGGCGGCGGCCGCCGGTACAGCGTCCGGGACGTTGTGCTGCTCCGGGAGGTGCAGCGGCTCAGCCAGGACGACGGGATCAACCTGGCCGGGGTCAAGCGGATCATCGGTTTGGAACGGCTGCTGGAGGAGGCCCAGCAGCGGGTGGCCCGGCTGGAGGCGGAGCTGGACGCCGCCTATCGCCGGATCGCGGAGCTGGAGTCGCTGGGTGGCTTCCCGCGCGGCGACCTCGTACCCACCAACCGCACCTCGACGGCGTTGGTCGTCTGGCGACCCCGCCGCACCGGCGACCGCTGACTCCGCGGGGCGCTGCGATTTGGGGAAGCTCGGCGCGGGATCTGCCCGACCCGCTAACCTGTGAATCAGGCCCAACCAGCGCAATCCGGACTCCGAACCTGGCAGGGGGAGCCATGGCGGAATCGGCGAAGAAGGTGGCGCAGGAGGCGGAGGACCGGCTGGAGAAGGTGGCCGAGAACATCCGCGAGCGATTCGATCGAATCATCAAGAGTGGCTTCACAGACAAGATCAGAGAAGGTCGCTTCGCCGACCAGATGGACCAGGGCGTCGACCGGGCCAGAGCCGACGAGCGGCTCCAGAAGCAGGGCGGATCGCCGAGCTGACGATCCGTCGACGAACGGGCCGGGACCCACGGGGGGTCCCGGCCCGTTCGCCGT
>NZ_JBLROA010000055.1:0-39978 GCF_047921505.1 Micromonospora sp. SL1-18
GTGAGAGCATTTTCTGAAGACACGGCGAGGCGAGCTTCGAGAATCTCCCCGCACCGCCTGCCGGGTCTCGTACCGTCGGTTCGGGGCCGCCTGGCGCCCCGGCGTCGCTGGCGGAGGCAGGAGCGGTCATGAAGATTGGAATTATCGGGTCCGGCCACATCGGTGGCACTCTCACCCGTCGACTGCGTGTACTGGGCCACGACGTGACCGTGACCAACTCACGCGGACCGCAGAGCCTGACCGACCTCGCCGCGGAGACCGGCGCCACGGCCGGCACGCTGGAGGAGGCCGTGCAGGGGGCGGAGTTGGTGGTCATCGCCGTACCACTCAAGGCTGTGCCGGACCTGCCGGCGGCGCCGTTCGACGGCAAACTGGTCGTCGACGCGGACAACTACTACCCCGAGCGGGACGGCGACATCCCCGACCTGCTCGACCGTAGTCTCACCTCCAGCCGCTGGACCGCCGAGCACCTCAAGGGTGCCCGGGTGGTGAAAACCTTCAACACCATCCAGGCTCCGCACCTGATGGACAACGGTCGGCCGGCCGGCGCATCGGACCGGATCGCCCTGCCGGTGGCGGGCGACGACCCGGCCGCCAAGCGGGTGGTGATGGAGCTGGTGGACGAGCTGGGCTTCGACCCCGTGGACGCCGGGACGCTCGACGCGAGCTGGCGGCAGCAGCCGGGCACCCCGGTCTACGCCGCCGACCGCGACGTGGACGGCGTACGACAGGGGCTGGCCGCGGCGCGGCCCTGACGACGTACGACAGAGGAAAGCCCCGCCGGCGACGCAGCCCGGCGGGGCTTTCCTCGCGCCTGGCCTCGACGAACGTCAGGCGTCGGGCTTCGGAGCGCAGACGAAACGCGGCTCGGGGTCGTAGCGCCAGCTGAACTTCTCCCGCTTGATCACCTTGCCGCCCTTGGTGATGACCCGGTAGGCGTCCTGGGCGAAGCCCACGCTGCCCTCGGCGGTGATGCACTTGGGGCCGGGCTCCAGGTAGACCGTCGTCGGCTGGGTGATGTCCCGACGGGGCCCGTACTCGGTCTTGACGCTGTCGTAGACCTTGGTGCTCCAGATCGACACGGTGATCGTGCTGGACGTGTAGGAGGTGTCGATCAGGACGCCGTACGGGGTGTTGTTGCGGAATTTGAAGTCCAACTGCGGCCAGTAGATCGTCGACTCGATCACCGAGGGGTAGCGGCTGAAGTAGAACGAGTGCGGCTTGTGCTGGACGTCCTCCAGCCCGGCGTAGTAGGTGGCGTTGAACAGGGTCGTGGTGAACTGTGAGACGCCGCCGCCCACGCCCGGCACCAGCTTGCCGTTGACGATCGTCGGCGCGTCCTGGTAGCCCTGATCGTAACTGCGCTCGCCGGTGTGGCCGTTGAGCGAGAACGTCTCACCCGGCTTCACGATCGTGCCGTCGACGTCCTTCGCGGCCTGGACGATGTTCTGGCTGCGCGGGGAGGAGAGGCCGCCGGTGAAGCGGGTGGTGAAGGTGGAGACCCGTTCGTTGATGCCCAGCTCGGCCAGCTTCGCCTCGGTCAGCTCCGGCTCGGCCGGCTTCAGCGTGGCGGTCACCGTCCGGCCGTCCGCCTTCGGCAGCACGGCGAGCAGGTCGCGGCCGAGCGCGGTCGCGTCGACCTGCTTACCGACCCGGCCGGGAACCACCTTCGGCTTGCCGCCCGTGATGGTCAGG
Organism: Micromonospora sp. SL1-18; assembly: GCF_047921505.1. Lineage (NCBI taxonomy): Bacteria > Bacillati > Actinomycetota > Actinomycetes > Micromonosporales > Micromonosporaceae > Micromonospora > Micromonospora sp. SL1-18. Next base: position 1,696 of record NZ_JBLROA010000055.1, read on the forward strand.
CCCGCGTTCTTCGGCTCGACCTCGAGCTTGGCCAGCCGGTCGCCGAGCGCGGCACGCAGCCGCTTCACGTCCACCCGTGGGGTCAGCGTGCCCGCCTCGTCGACGGAGAAGCGCAGCCCGCTGGCGATCGCGGCGGGCGGAATGGTGACCGAGCCCTGCTCGGTGGAGAGCGTGACGGGAGCCGCCACCGCCGGCTTGGCCAACTCGGCGATGAGCCGGTCCACCTCCGCCCTGGTGGTCGTCGGCCACTTCTCGGCCAGCGGCACGGTGACCGGCTCACCGGCGAGCCAGCCCGTCTTGACCGCGTCGGCCGCGCTGGTCGGTTCCAGCGTCAGGGCCGGCTTCGGGTAGACCGGCTTCGGGGTGGTGCCGGTGAAGATGATCCTCGGCATGGTCATCTCCCGGCCCTGGTCGCCCAGCGCCTTGCTCAGCGTGGCGTCCAGCCGCTTGGCGTCGACGGTGACCACCGGATCGACCGTACGGGAGCCGACCAGACGGCTCACCGGGTTGGCCGCGGCGGCGGCGGCCGCCGCCACGGTGGCGTCCACGTCGATCGCGAGGCCGATGTCGGCCGGCTGCACCTCGACGCGCTTCTCGCCCACGTTGACGGCGATCGGAGCGTTCAGCGCCGCCGACCGGCGGTCCAGTTCGGCGCGGAGCGCGTGAGCCGCGTCGGTCCGGCTCCGGCCGCCCAGTTCGGCGCCGAGCACGGTGGTGCCCCGGGGCACGTCCCCCGCGTACGCGTAGGCACCGGCCCCGGCGAACGCGGCGAGCACGGCCGCAGCGACCCCACCGGCGAGCAGCAGCCGCTGGCGCCGCGGGACCGCGGCGAGCACGGCCGCGGCGAGCAGCAGCCGCTGGCGCCACGGCCGCGTGGGACCGTCGGGCCGGTCCGGCGGGGGTGCGACGGTGGCCGGCTCCTCGTCCGGCCAGCTCACCGCGGTGACCTGCACGGTGGGCCGGTCGTCGGCAGGCGGCAGTTTTTCGCCGTACAACGTCACAGCAACCTCGATCGGAAGTACCACGGGGGGATCGCATTCCCCGCCCGGAAGACTCCTACGGTAGCCAACGCGCGGGCGGACCGGGAACCTCCGGTCGGGGCACGCCGGGGCGGCGCGTCCTGGCAGTTCGGTGCCGGTGTCGCGCCGATCACCCGCACCCGGTTCCCCGGTGGGGCGGTGGACGTGCGACGGTGTGCGGGTGCGGACGGATGAGCGGGGCCTGGCGTACGGCGGCGGGTGGCTGGACCGGGCGGCCGGGCTGCGTACCGATCCGGGGTGGATCGCCGCGCGGCTGGCCGACCGGGAGAGCGTGCTGCTGCCGCTCTGGCGGGACCGCTGCCTGGTTGCGGCGGACCGGATGCCGGTCCGACCGGCCGCCGTCGCCGTCGCCGCGCTGCTCGCCGCCGCCGACGAGACGGTCTTCCTCGGGCTGGACGCGGGCCGGGCGGTCTTCGCCGCCGACCTTTCCGGCCAGCCCGAGCCGGAGGCGCTGGCGCTGGCCGATGCGGTGGAGGCGGTGGACGTACGGGCCCTGGTGGGTGCGCTGACCCCGGCCGAGGCGGCCGTGCAGGCGTACGCCAAGGGGTTGCTGCACTGGCACCGGGGGCATCGGTACTGCGGCGGCTGTGGGGCGCCGACGGTGGCGCGGGACGGCGGGCACACCCGTTCGTGTACCGGCGCCGGCTGTGGGCGGTTCCTGTTTCCCCGGATCGAGCCGGCGGTCATCGTGCTGGTCGAGGCACCGGGCGAGCCGGAGCGCTGCCTGCTGGCCCGGCACCGGGGCGCGCCGGAGGGGTCGTGGTCGACGCTGGCCGGTTTCGTCGAGGTCGGCGAGAGCCTGGAGGACGCGGTACGCCGGGAGTTGGCCGAGGAGGCCGGGGTGGCCGTCGCCGAAGTGTCGTACCAGGGGTCGCAGGCGTGGCCGTTCCCGGCGGGGTTGATGGTCGGCTTCCGGGCGACGGCGGCGTCGACGCAGGTGCGGGTGGACGGCGAGGAGTTGGTGGACGCGCGCTGGTTCACCCGGGCGGAGTTGCGGGCGCGGGCGGCCGAGGGGCGACCGTTGGGTCGGATCGATTCGATCGACCGTCATCTTCTGGGGTCGTGGCTGAACCGAGCGAGCTGAATCCGGACGGCCGGGAGCCGGAGGCACCTCCGACTCCCGACCGTTTGTCGTCGTTACAGCCGGCCCAGCGCCCGGCGCAACGGGTCGAGCCCCAGGGGGCCCAGGTCGAGCGCCTGCCGGTGGAACTCCCTGAGGTCGAAGTCGGCGCCCTTGCGGGCCTTCGCCTCCTCCCGGGCCTGTAGCCAGATCCGCTCGCCCACCTTGTACGAGGGGGCCTGCCCCGGCCAGCCCAGGTAGCGGTTCAGCTCGAAGCGCAGGTTCTCGTCCGGCACCCGGCAGTGCGCTCGCATGAACTCCCAGCCCAGCTCCGGCGTCCAGCGCTCACCGGGGTGGAAGCCGAACGGGTTGTCCCGGGGGATCTCCAGCTCCAGGTGCATGCCGATGTCGACGATCACCCGAGCCGCGCGCAACGCCTGCCCGTCGAGCATGCCGAGCTTTTCGCCCGGGTCCTCCAGGTAGCCCAGCTCGTCCATCAGCCGCTCGGCGTAGAGCGCCCAACCCTCACCGTGCCCGGAGACCCAGCAGAGCAGCCGCTGCCAGCGGTTGAGCAGGTCGGCGCGGACGGCGGTCTGGGCGACCTGCAGGTGGTGGCCCGGCACGCCCTCGTGGTAGACCGTGGTCACCTCGCGCCAGGTGGAGAAGTCGGTGATGCCCTGCGGCACCGCCCACCACATCCGGCCCGGCCGGGAGAAGTCCTCGCTCGGACCGGTGTAGTAGATCGCGCCGTCGCTGGTCGGGGCGAGGCGGCACTCGATCCGGCGGACCTGCTCGGGGATGTCGAAGTGAGTGCCGTGCAGCTCGCTGATCGCCTTGTCGGCGAGCGTCTGCATCCAGTCCCGGAACGCCTCCTTGCCCTTGATGGTCCGGGCCGGGTCGGCGTCCAGCGCCCGGACGGCATCACCGACAGTTGCGCCCGGACCCGAGATCTGCTCAGCAACGAGTCGCATCTCGCTCTCCAGGCGGGCCAGCTCCGCGAAACCCCAGGCGTACGTCTCGTCGAGGTCGACCTTGGCGCCGAGGAAGTACTGCGACGCCAGCTCGTACCGCTCCCGCCCGGCGGCCTGCTTCTGCCGGCCCTGCGGGGCCAGCTCGCTCCGAAGGAACTGCCCGAACTCGGCGGTGGCCGCCGTGGCGGCGGCGGCACCCTTGCGCAGCTCGGCGCCGAGTGCCCCGTCGACCTCGAGCCGCTCGGCCAGGCCGTGGAAGAAGTTGTCGCCGTTCGGGTCGGTCCAGATGTCGCACTGCTTGGCGACCTCGACCAGCTGCACCTGTGAGCTGATCTTTCCGGCCGCGGCCGACTCGCGCAGCGTGCGCTTGTAGCTCTCGAGGGCACCGGCGAAGCGGTTGAGCCGGGCGGCGATGTTGGCCTTGGCGTCGTCGCCGTCGGTCGGCATGAGGTCGAAGATCATCCGGATGTCGTGCAGCGCGCTGGCGATCACGTTGACCTCGCTGGTGGTCTCGCCGGCGTCGTGCCGGGCGAGTTCCAGGCCGAGGCGCTCCTGCATCGCCTCCTTGGCGGTCCGCTCGGCCTCCGAGTCCGGCTCGGTCACGTCGAGGTCGGCCAGGGTGCGCCGGACCAGGTCGGCGCGGGCCGCGTACCCGTCGGGGGAAAGGTCGTCGAGCTGATCGTCGTAGCCGGCGATGCCGACGTAGGTGGCGCCGGTCGGGCTCAGCGGGGCCCAGTCGGCCACGTACCGGTTGGCGAGGTCATCGATTCGTCCCACGCTGCGACCCTACGTGACCCGGCCATTCGGTTGCTGACCGTGTTTGCCGTGTTCAGGGCGGCAGGTCCGCGGGATCGAAGTCGATCGGGAACGGTCCTTCCCAACGTAGGGCGGGTGCCGTGATGCTCGACACCGCGTCCGATTTTCGCGGGACTTCGTCGTACCCCTCCGGCAGAGTGTCAGGGGTGAAAGCGGATTTGACTCCTGACCGGGCGGCGCTGCGGAGCTGGCTGCCCGGCTTCCTCGCGCTCGGCGTGATCTGGGGTTCCAGCTTCCTCTTCATCAAGGTCGGGGTGACCGAGCTGCACCCAGTGCACCTCACCCTCTACCGGGTCGCCACCGGCGCGGCGACCCTGCTGGTGGTGCTGGCCGTGCTGCGTGACCGGCTGCCCCGCGAGCCCCGCATCTGGGCACACCTGCTGGTGGTCGCCGCCTTCGGCGTATCCCTGCCGTTCACCCTCTTCGGCTTCGGTGAGCAGCGGGTCGAGTCGATGCTCGCGGGCATCTGGAACGCCACCACGCCGCTGATCGTGCTGCCGCTGGCGGTGCTGGTGTTCCGTACCGAGCGGCTGACCGTGCGGCGGGCGGTCGGGCTGGGGCTGGGCTTCACCGGCGTGCTGGTGGTGCTCGGCGTCTGGGAGGGCGTCGGCGGGTCGCACTTCACCGGCCAGCTCATGTGCCTGGGCGCGGCAGCCTGCTACGGCGTGGCCATTCCGTACCAGAAGAAGTTCATCGCGGGCAGCACCCACTCCGGCCTGTCGCTGTCGGCGGCGCAGCTGCTGATGGCGGCGGCGCAGCTCGCGGTGGTCGCGCCGCTGGTGGCCGGGGCGCCGCCGGTGCCGACCGGCCTCTCCCCCCGGGTGGTCGCCAGCGTGCTGGCGCTCGGCGCGCTCGGCACCGGTGTGGCCTTCGTGATCAACCTGCGCAACATCCGGGTGGCCGGGGCGAGCACCGCGTCCACCGTCACGTACCTGATCCCCGTCTTCGCGGTACTGGTCGGCGCGGTGGTGCTCGACGAGCGGATGAACTGGCACCAGCCGGTGGGCGCGCTGATCGTGCTGCTCGGCGTGGCGGTCGCGCAGGGGGTACTCGGCCGGCGGCGGCCGCGTGCCGTGCTCGGCGCCCCCGCCGTGCCGGCCGCTGAGCCGGCCGTCCCGGGCTGAGCCGGCCGGTCAGCGGCGGGTGTGGGCCCACTTCAGCAGGCGGTCGGCCTTCCAGGTGTTGACCACCCGGTTCGCCGGTACGCCGCAGAGCGCCGCGCGCTCACAGCCGAAGCGCTGCCAGTCCAGCTGGCCGGGGGCGTGCGCGTCGGTGTTGATGGCGAACCGGCAGCCGGCCTCCAGGGCGCGGCGGATCAGCCGCTTCGGCGGGTCCTGCCGCTCCGGGCGAGAGTTGATCTCGACCGCCACGTCGTGTTCCGCGCAGGCCGCGAAGACCGTGTCCGCGTCGAAGTCGCTCTCGCCGCGGGTACGCGCCCGGTGCCCCCGGTCGCCCGGCCCCTTCACTCCCGCCGGTCGGGACGACACCATCCGGCCGGTGCAGTGGCCGAGGATGTCCAGGTGGGGGTTGGCGATGGCGGTGAGCATCCGCCGGGTCATCCGGGCCCGTTCGTCGTTCAGGCCGCTGTGCACCGACCCGACCACCACGTCGAGGCGGGCGAGCAGCTCCTCGTCCTGGTCCAGCGAGCCGTCGGCGAGGATGTCCACCTCGATCCCGGTGAGGATGCGGAAGCCCTTCGGCAGCGCGTCGTTCACCGCGGCCACGTGGTCGAGCTGCTTGCGCAGCCGCTCCGCGGTCAGCCCCCGGGCCACCTTGAGCCGGGGCGAGTGGTCGGTGAGCACCAGATACTCGTGCCCCAGCTCGACCGCCGCCAGGGCCATCTCCTCGATCGGTGAGCCGCCGTCCGACCAGTCCGAGTGGGTGTGGCAGTCGCCGCGCAGCGCGTCCCGCAGCGCCGCGGCGGCCGCGTCCAGGTCGGTGCCCTCGGTGGCGACCAGCCGGCGCAGATAGACCGGCTCCTCGCCGGCCAGCGACTCGGCCACGCAGCGGGCGGTGACGTCGCCGACCCCGGCCAGTTCGGTCAGCTTGCCGCTACGCGCCCGCTCGGCGACCTCCCCGGTGGGCAGCGCGGCGAGCGCGTTGGCCGCCGACCGGAACGCCCGGACCCGGTAGGTGGCCTCGTTCGCCTTCTCCAGCAGGAACGCGATCCGACGCAGGTCGGCGATGGGATCCCGGGCAGTCATGCCCTGCAACCTACGCGTCCGCGCCACCGGTCGCCGAGTGTCGGGGCGGGTGCCGGGAGTGGACGTCGGTCAGCCGTCGGCGCCGGCCTTGGCCGGGGCCTTCGGGCAGCCGTGTGCCCGCTCCCAGGCGGCCACCTCGGCGGCTGGCCCGCGGTTGCCCCCCTTCCGCCACGAGTCCAGGTACCGGGCCGGCCAGATCACGCCCCGCCGGATCCACCAGTCGTCATGTCCGGTGCACCTCGGCGAGAGCCCGAAGTGCAGATGGCACACGTTGCTGGCGTTGCCGGTGCGCCCGACCTTGCCGAGGAGTTGGCCGGCGTGGACGCGTACGCCCGGGTCGATGTCGGTGCCGACGACGCTCAGGTGCGACCCGTAGTAGCGGACGCCGTCGTCGCCGAGCAGCGAGACCGACAGGCCCCCGTTGAACGGCCCGAGCGGGCCACGCTTGTCGAACCGGTCCACCCGGCTCACCTCGAGGATCACGCCGTCGGTGACCGCGACGACCGGCTTGCCGCAGTCGGCGAAGATGTCCGTCCCCGGGTAGTCGTGGTGCGTCGGGTGGTAGGCGACGTTGTCGGCGCGTACCGGGAAGACGTGCCGCGGGTGCGCATTGGCCGGCGGCGGCGCGGGGGCCGTGGATTCCGGTGCCACGCTCGGCCCGGAGGCCGTCGCCCCGGCGGTCTGCTCGGCGGTGGCCGCGCTGCCCGGGTCCTGCCACGTCCTGCCCGAGGCGGCCGTGGGTGGGTCGCCGGCCGCGCACCCGGCGACGTATCCGGCGGCCAGGGCCGGCAGGAGCAGCAACAGGACCGGGTACGCCGCACGCGGGCGGCGTACGGTCGATCGCGAGGGCATCCGGTCATCCTGGCAGACCACTACCGTAGGGACGAACGCCGAGATGCTGCGCGCCCCTCCGGGCCCGGATGGTAACTCTGCGTGATCCCGGTACGTCCACCGTTCGTGAAGGGAGCAGGGGCGATGAACGGGTGGCACGTCGTACCCGGCGAATCCGGTCCGGGCTCGTCACGCCAGCTGCCGCGTACCCCGTCGGGACTCTTCCCCGCCGGGGCGCCGATGCGGCCGACCTGGCGCGAGCCGTACCCGGTCACCGGCGGCGGCGTCGCGGTCGGTGCCGTGTTCGCCTTCGCCTGGCTGCTCCTGTTCGGCCTGCTCGGTCACGACGTGGCCAGCTACGCCTGGTGGACGGCCGTCGCCGGCGGGCTGGCCTGGCTGGCGGCCGGCGTGCTGGTCCGGTACGGCGACCGAGGGGTGGCCACCGGGGTCGCGATCGTCACCGCTGGCGGGTGGAGTATCGCCGCGGCCGCCGTCGCGGTCCGCTGGGCGCAGAGCGGAGATTGGCCACTCTGGTGACTCCGCGTGCATGCGCCACTGCGTAGCGAAGGCCGGCTTGACGTACGCGCGGTGACGGGCCACGCTCGCCGTATGGCCTGGACCACCCCGCCGCGGCTCGACCCCGAGCGGAGCCGCCGCCGCCTGCAACTCCTCGCCGAGTTGGCCGGTTCCCGCGCGGTACGCCAGCGCGAACGGCCGCAGCGGGTCCGCACCGAGCGGCTCCGCCAGCTCATCGCCACCCGCCGACGCATCGCCGGCTGACCGACTTTCTCCAGGAACGGCCGGCCCTTCGGGGCGTTGACCGGTCGCCTGCCGACCCGACCGGTTAACGTGCACGCGTGACGAGTCGGCGTGCTGCCGAGGCCAATTTGGGGGGACCGTGTCGTACTTCGCTGCTGCCGTGGCGCGCGTCGACGGCGGCTGGACCGCCGACGAGGTGAGCCTGCGGGACGTCACCGACATCGAAGAGGTCGCCGAGCGGCTGCGCGACGTCGAGCCGGACGCCGAACTGTCCCTGCTTTTCGTCGAGGCCGACGACACGTACCTGGTCATCCTGCGCCTCGACGACGGTGAGGACCTGCGGATCTTCGGCTCCGATTCGGCGTACGCGGAGGAGTCCCGGCTCGGTGCCCTGCTGGTCGGTGACCTGAAGACCTCGGTCACCGGCCTGGAGGACACCGACGAGCCGCGAGTGGCCGCCGGTGGTGACGACGAGACCGAGCAACCGGCGGTGGATCCGGAGGCCGATCCGGTGGGCGACGCGGACATCCTCGCCGACCTGGGCATCTCGGCGCAGAAGTTGCTGGCCCTCTGCGGCCACGAGGGGATGATGCCGGCCGACGTCACTGTCGAGATCTGCCAGATGCTCGGCTGCGCGGACGAGGTCGAGGAGTTGCGTGAGGTCTGAGCCGGCCGGAGGGGTGCCGATCGGCGGCGGGGAGCCGGCCGACGCCACCGATCCGGCGCTGGAGACCGTACGCCCCGGGCAGCCCACCCCGGGCGCGGTGGGCCGGGTCGGTCCCGGCGCCGACGAGGGGCTGGCCGATCCGGGCGGCGCGGGCCGCCGGCAGCGGCACGAGCTGTGGATGCGCCGGGCGCTGGAGGTCGCGGTGACCGGTCCGGACAGCGGTCCGGCGGAGGACGGCGAGGCCGCGGTGGAGGACGTACCGGTCGGCGCGGTCGTCTACGGCCCGGACGGCACCGAGCTGGCCATCGGGCGTAACGAGCGGGAGCTGACCGGGGATCCGACCGCCCACGCCGAGGTGCTGGCGCTGCGCCGGGCCGCCGAGCGGCTGGGGCACTGGCGGCTGGCGGGCTGCACCCTGGTGGTGACGCTGGAGCCGTGCACGATGTGCGCGGGCGCGATCGCGCTGGCCCGGATCTCCACCGTGGTCTTCGGCGCGTGGGAACCGAAGACGGGCGCGGTGGGCTCGCTCTGGGACGTGCTGCGCGACCGCCGCCTCACCCACCGCCCCGAGGTCTACGCCGGCGTCCTGGAGACGGAGAGCGTCGCGCTCCTGCGCGCCTTCTTCCGGTAAGGAGGGGCCCCCTGTTAACGCCTCGTGTATAGCAGGGGCCCCCTGTTAACACGTCCGTGTCGGTCAGGCGGGCAGCGGGGCGGGACGGAGCAGGGTCGCGGCGACCGCGCGGGCGGCCTCGGTCCACCCGGTGGGGCGCATGCTCGCCGGGTCCAGCCGGACGATCGAGCGGGTGCCGTCGGCGTACCGGGTGCCGCCGTCGACCGAGCGGAACTCGAAGCCGTACCGGGCGCTGGTGGTCCCGAAGTGTTCGAGCCAGAAGTGCACGGCCACCGGCCCGGTCCCGGTGATCGGGGCCCGGTAGGTGATGCTGAACTCGCGTACCGCGTGGAACACGTCGGGGGGGCTGTGCGGTCCGTTCTGGAAGGCGATGCCGCGAGCGGTCCAGTACGGCGTCAGGGCCCGTTCCAGCAGCACCGCGTACCGAGCGTTGTGCAGGATGCCCATGGCGTCGAGGTCGTCGAAGTGCACCGGTACGTGCTCGACGTGGCCGAACTCGACGGCGGGGCGGTCGACGGCGGCGTGGTTCATCAGGGACCTTCCGGTAGCAGGGTCGGATCGGGGCACAGCGCCCGTAGGCGGTTCAGCAGGCCCTGGCGGGCGTGCCGGTAGGCGGCGTCCGGATCGAGCAGCCGGGAGCGCATCACGGCGCTGGTCCCGAGCGCGTCGATCTCGTACGCCAGCTGCGGGACGTCCACGTCGGCGGGGAGTTCGCCGAGGTCGACGGCCTCCTGGACGAGACGTTCGAGGAAGGCGTTCCATTGGCCGAACGCCTCGGCGAGCCGGTCCCGGACCGGGCCGGGGCGGGCGTTGTACTCGAATTCCGTGTTCGCGAAGAAGCAGCCGCCGGGTAGCACCCGGGCGGCGTAGAAGTCGATCCGGGCCTCGTGCAGCGCCCAGATCCGGCGTACGCCCTGCGGGGCGCGTAGGGCCCGGTGCACGATCAGCTCCTGCCACTGGGCCGCGGCCCGGTCGACGGTGGCGAGCTGGAGCGCCTCCTTGGATCGCCAGTGCGCGAACAGGCCGGACTTGCTCACCCCGAGGACGTCGGCGAGCTGCGCGAGGGAGAGCCCGTGCAGGCCGGCCTCGGTGGCCAGGGCCACGGCGGCGTCCAGGGCCGCAGCGCGGGTGCGTTCACCGCGCGCGACGCGGCCGTCGGAGGTCATACGGGGAGCGTAACCAAAAAAGAGCACGACCGGTCGTATTTATTTTTGTGACGTGGAACGCAGCCGCCCCGCCACCGGCGACGGTGGCGGGGCGGTGCTGGCCGCGGACGGGTCAGGCGATCGCGGTGTCGAGGGCGACCTCCACCATCTGGCTGAAGGTCTGCTCACGCTCGGCAGCGGTGGTCTTCTCGCCGGTCTTGATGTGGTCGCTGACGGTCAGGATGGTCAGCGCGCGGGCCCGGAACCGGGCCGCGATCGTGTAGAGCGCCGCGGACTCCATCTCTACCGCCAGCACCCCGTAGTCGGCCAGCGTGTCGTAGAGATCCGGCCGGTCGGTGTAGAAGGCGTCCGCCGCCAGGATCGGGCCGACGTGCATGGTGATGCCGCGCCGCTCGGCCACCTCGACCGAGGTACGCAGCAGCCCGAAGTCGGCGACCGGGGCGTAGTCGATCAGCCCGTCGAAGCGCATCCGGTTCATGTTCGAGTCGGTGGACGAGCCGCTGGCGGCGATCACGTCCCGCAGCTGGAGGTCCTCGCGGAGGGCGCCGCAGGAGCCGACCCGGATCAGCGTCTTCACGCCGTACTCGTTGATAAGTTCGTGGGCATAGATGGAGGCCGAGGGCATGCCCATACCGGAGCCCTGGACGGAGACCTCGACGCCGTTCCAGCGGCCGGTGAAGCCCAGCATGCCGCGGACCGTTGTGTAGCAGCGGGCCTCCTCGAGGTAGGTCTCCGCGATCCACTTGGCCCGCAGCGGGTCACCCGGCATCAGGACCCGCTCGGCGATCTCTCCCGGCTCAGCGCCGATGTGCGTACTCATGCCAAAGATCCTGCCAGGTCGGCTCGGGGGATACCGGTTCGGCGTCTGGACCGGTGGTCCTGTAGCCTACTCGGCGGTGGTGTGTCCGAGTGGCCTAAGGAGCACGCCTCGAAAGCGTGTGAGGGTTTACGCCCTCCGCGGGTTCAAATCCCGCCGCCACCGCTCGCAACATGCGAGAACGCCCGGTCGATCCTGACGGATCGGCCGGGCGTTCCGCTTCTGGTCTCAGCTCAGCGTCCCGGTACCGGGGCCGATCGAGGTCGGTCTGACGACGCTCTGGCCGTAGCGCGCCACCAGCGGCACGCTGCCAGCGCGGCCAGCCCGGCGCCGGCGGCGTTGAGCAGTACGTCGTCCACAGAGGACACCCGGTCCAGCCGCAAGACGTACTGCGCGGCCTCGACCAGGACCGAGCAGCCCGCCGCGAGCGCCAGGATCCGCGGTACCGACGCCAGCGCCGCGAACCGCAGTGGGGCGAGGAATCCCAGCGCCGCGAACACCAGCAGGTTGCCGACGATCTGGCCCGTCGCCGTCACCGGCTCGCCTGCGAGGATCGTGAGCAGGTCCCGCAGCGGTACCAGGCTCACCTGACCGGGGACGGCTCCGGCCCGGTCGCCCGGCAACATGATCATCCATACCCACGGCACCGTCCCGTAGACGATGCCGACCTCGGCCAGCGACGTACGCCACGCCCACGCCGGCGTGGTGCCTGTGACACTACGACGGCGTGCCAGAGCCCACACCGCCAGCGCGGCCAACGGCAGTACGGCCACCGTGATGAGTGCCACGCCCCTGAACGTGCCGACCCAGCCGTGCCACCCCTCGACCATGCCACCTCCGCTTCGTCCGACCGCGAAATCTACCCGCGGGTCAGAACGATTTCGTCGTGCCCCAATGGGCGCCCCGGGCGCTTCGTCGTATCCGGAGGCAGTCCGGTCAGCAGGGGCCGTAGCCCTCGTCGAAGAGGCGGCGGGCCCAGGCCGCGTACCCGGCGATGATCTTCCGGACGGTCGTGCCGTCGTGCAGGAAGAGATACCCGCGGTCGCCGTCGCGGGCGAGCAGCCCGTCGAACCGGTACGTCCCCCGTGGCGCGGCCAGTTCGTCCGCCGACGGATAGGCGGCGCGTACCTCGGCGACGGGGGTGCCGACCGTGATCCCCTCGGGCGTGCTCATCGGGTCGTCGAGCCAGAGCAGGACGAGGTGGTCGTCGACGAAGACCGGAATGACCGATCCGTGCCCGGCCAGCGTCGGGCCGCACGCGTCCAGATCGGTACGCAGCACCCCGCGTCGGGTCAGTTCCGCCTCGGTGGCGCCGAACTCGGCGTTGTGCAGCCCGTCGAGGCTCACCACCTCCGCGGCCCCGACCGGCCGGGCCGGCACGTCCGGCCCCTGTGGACGGACGCCGCTGCCGGCGAGCGAGGCGGCCGCCATCAGCACAGCGATGAATCCGAATTGTCGAAGTCTCATTCACTCCCCCAGTCCCCAACGGGACCCGGGCGATCAGGTTGCTGGTGCTGCTCGGATTGCCGTCGTTCCCACTCGTCGGCCAGCTCGTCCCAGTAGTCGGCGGACAGGCCGCGGCGGCCGTGCGCCAGCCAGCCGGCCGTGTCGCGTTCCAGGTGCAGGCCCAGCTCGGCGAACGGGTCGATCCAGGGCCCCGGCTCGGCACCGAGCCGAGCGAGCGCGACGTTGATCGGCCACTCGGTACGCGGCCGGTCCAGCGCGCCGTCGAAGCACGGTCCCCAGCTCACCTCGCCGCCCAGCCAGACCACCGCTGACTGGTGGCCCAGCCCGCCGGCGAACTCCGCCTCCAGGTACGCCACCGGGCCCTGCCGCGACCAGCGAGCCAGCACCTCCGACAACTCCAGCTCGGCGCGTCTATCGCGGCGCCGCGACCTGGAGTCGTCGTCCGCCAGGCCCAGTGAGAGGGCGAGCTGGAACGGGCGCCCGGCGGACGGCTCGCCGGTGGCGAAGTCGGGCAGCCCGCCGGTCAGCTCCTCGACGAGCTGCGGGGTGACCGGCACCAGCGCGAAGTCCTGGCGGAGGGCGGCGAGGACCGCGTGGTCCAGGTCGACGGTCTGCTCGCGGAGCAGTTCGACGTCGGCGACGACCGCGCTGAGCTGGTAACTCATCCGATCCTCTCGGCGTCCACAGGCTGTGGATAGAACATGTGTACGACGGTTGCGCGGTTGACGGGAACCTCAGGCCGAGCCGTTCCGGTCGGCCTCGACCCGTGGCGTAGCCGGTGCGGCAACTGGCTGTAAACCGGTCAAACGTCGAGGTCGAACTTCGACCGGATCAGGTGTGATCCGTGACCAGGGCGGACGAGGGTTCCAGCACCCGCAAGGTTGCCCAGGCGTCGTGTGTCATGTCCTCTTGGTCAGCAGTGCGTTCAGCTGATCGAATGCCATGCGCCAGGCGTTGATGCCGCAGGCAGATGCCGCACCGGGCACCTTTGCCTGCGCGCTGAACTGCCAGCCCTCGGATATTCGGTTGCCGTAGGACGCCCACCCTTGTCCCTTGTCGCCGCCGCAGCGCGCGTACAACCGCCGGTATTCGTCGGCGTTGTCCCCGAGCGGATAGTTTGATGCGATCAGCGGGCCGCGGAAGGCGCGCAGGTCGGGTTTTCCGAGGTGTTTGCTCCAGACCCATGGCGGGAGATATCCGACCAGCACCCTGTCCTCGACCGCGGCCCACCGGTCATCAAAGCGGCGCACGTCGTCCCACCGCGGCCACATGTTGTGGGAGACCAGTTCGGCGTACCGTTCGATGTCGAGCATGGCCCAGTTCGCGTCGTGCGCGTCCAGTTCCCGGCGCAGCCAATCGACCTGCCGGTTGATTGACGCCTGATCACCTCGCACCAGGTTGTGGTAACCGCCGCGCACGAGGAGTCCGGCCGCTTTGGCCGCACGAAGGAAGTCGCCGAAGCGGTAGCTGGGGTGGTGGTAGCCGGACGGATCGCCGTAGGTGGCGCGGGCGCACATGCCGACGATCCCGGCCTTACGCACTGCCACCCAGTCAAGGTTGCCGCCGCTACGGTTCCAGTCGTGTTGGCTGAGGTCGATGGTGAACCGCGGCGCCAGGTCCTGCGGCGCCGGGTCCGGCGAGCGGGGCTTCTCCTCTCTGCCGAGTGCGATTGGTGCAGCGAATGCGGCGGGCACGGCCGCGAGCGCGACGAACAGCCCACGACGGGTCATCAACTCGGTCCGGCGGGCACGTCCTGCAGGTCTTCGTCGATACGCATCGTCGCTTTTCGGCTCGAGCTTCGCGGCATTCTTCGTGGCAGCCGGGCCCCGGGCTGGCGTGTCGGTCGCCTGGCTGCCCGGTTGACGGCCTCTTCCACGCGCATTTAGCGCCAGGTCGTAGAGCCGGATGAACCGCTGCAGGTCGGCCACCATCGTCGGCTCGTTGGGTAGGGCCTTGAGCCTGTACGTACGCGCCAGGATGTTGGCGCGCTGGTAGTCAACCGACAGTGGGGCTTTGCTGCGCAGGTCAATCGTGGTGTCGAGATCGGCAATATCGTCAGGGTTGAGGGCCCCGCGGATATCGGCGGCCTCCCACGCGAGCGCGCGCCGTGCCCCGGCTCGCCCCAGCTTTTCGGCGATCTCGGTGATGCCCTGGTTGAGGGTGAGCGCGACGGTGCTCATGTCCGCGGCGAACAGATAGGCGACGTATATGCCGCGCCGGGCGGTCACAGTTTCGTCTGTGTTGAATACGGCGATCCTTGGCGTGACCGCGGCTCTGCCCTTGCCGCCGCTACCCTCGGCCCGGTGGTCGGCCGGTAACCACTGCTCGAACTCGACGCGGGCCTGACGAAGCAACATCTGTGCCTCGCTTGACATCGGCAACCGCCGGTCGTACTTGGCACCGATCTCGCCGATCAGCGTACGCAGCCGCACTCCAAGTCCCCTTGTCCTGGTCGATCGCGTGTTGCAGAGTACGGAACACTCGCTGACATGTCTCGGGGCCGGGTTCATGCTCGTGGGCATGCTCGCCCTGAGACTGCCGGCTGCGGCGCGTGCAGTGGCGCTAACGCGACTGCGTGTTGTCGACGGGCATACCGCCGCCACCGTCCTCCTGGTCCTCGGCGTCGCAGCCATGCTGTGACGGGCATCATGGGTTGGTCGAACTCAGCCATGGCAGTGCGCTATCAGCACATGACGGATCAGGTGCGCCGGGACATCGCGCAGCAGCTCGGCGGACTGCTCTGGGGCGACCACCGTGCCGGCCCGGGAGGCCGGCGACGGGCAGCCAGACGGGCCGGAACCGGGCAAGTGAGACGACAACTGAGACGAGCGCGACCGTAGAGACGACTCAGGGCCGGTCCCGTGGGGCCGGCCCTGTCGTTCCTGCTCAGGAGAGCGGAGGATACGAGATTCGAACTCGTGAGGGTGTAAACCCAACACGCTTTCCAAGCGTGCGCCCTAGGCCTCTAGGCGAATCCTCCGCGAGCCAGGATACAGGTCTCCGTCGGGTGGGCCACCCCACCACCCCCCGAAGATCGACGCGCGGTCGGGTAGGCTTGGTGGCACCTCCCGTGCGGCGGTATCTCGTGAACCTCCCCAGGGCCGGAAGGCAGCAAGGATAAGCGAGCTCTGCCGGGTGCACGGGAGGCCTTTCTGTCTCCGGGTGCCGGTAACGTTCCTGCGGTCAGGTCACGGGGTGGTGGGTGGTCACCCGCGCGCGACCGGCGCAGAATGGCTCGGTCGAGAGGAGGCGGTACGGGTGACACTGGCCCTTTACCGCAAGTACCGGCCCCGTACGTTCGCCGAGGTCATCGGTCAGGAGCACGTCACCGAGCCACTGTCGCAGGCGCTGCGCAGCGGGCGGCTGAACCATGCCTACCTCTTTTCCGGCCCCCGGGGCTGCGGCAAGACCTCCAGCGCCCGGATCCTGGCCCGCTCGCTCAACTGCGAGCAGGGCCCCACCCCCGAGCCCTGCGGGCAGTGTGAGTCCTGTCGCTCGCTCGCCACCGACGGCGCCGGCTCGATCGACGTCATCGAGATCGACGCGGCCAGCCACGGCGGCGTTGACGATGCCCGCGAGCTGCGCGAGAAGGCGTTCTTCGCGCCGGCCCGCAGCCGCTTCAAGATCTATGTCATCGACGAGGCGCACATGGTCTCGTCGGCCGGCTTCAACGCCCTGCTCAAGCTGGTCGAGGAGCCCCCGGAGTTCGTCAAGTTCATTTTCGCCACCACCGAGCCGGAGAAGGTCCTCGGCACGATCAAGTCGCGGACCCACCACTACCCGTTCCGGCTGATGCCGCCGAAGGTGCTCCGGCCGTATCTGGAGCAGCTCTGCGAGGCCGAGGGGGTCAAGGTCGAGCCGGCGGTCTTCCCGCTGGTGGTGCGCGCCGGCGGCGGCAGCGCCCGGGACAGCCTCTCCGTGCTCGACCAGCTCATCGCGGGTGCCGGCCCGGAGGGGGTCAGCTATGTCCGGGCCGCCGCGCTGCTCGGCGTCACCGATTCCGCGTTGATCGACGAGATGTGCGACGCCCTCGCCGCCGGCGACGGCGCCGCCGCGTACGCCACCGTGGACCGGGTCGCCGAGGCCGGGCACGACCCCCGCCGGTTCGCCTCCGACCTGCTGGAACGGCTCCGTGACCTGATCGTCCTGCAGCAGGTGCCCGACGCCGTCGCCAAGGGCCTGATCGACGGCCCGGACGACCAGATCGAGCGGATGGCCGCCCAGGCCCAGCGGCTCGGCCCGGCCACCCTGTCCCGCTGTGCGGACATCGTGCACAACGGCCTGGTGGAGATGCGCGGCACCACCGCCCCCCGGCTGGTGCTGGAGCTGATCTGCGCCCGGATGCTGTTGCCCGGCGTGGACAATGCGCCCGGCGGCCTGCTCCAGCGCCTGGAACGGATGGAACGCCGGCTCACCCTGGGTGGCGCCGAGCTGCCGCCGGCCGCCGCCGGCCCCGCGCCGGTCACCCCCGTCACCGAGGTACGCCCGGAGCCTCCCGCCCCGGCCGCGGCTGCCGCCGCGCCTCACCCGGAGACCGCCGGCACGCCGGCGGCTGCCGGAGCCCCGACCGGGGCGGCCGCCGCGCGGGCCGCCGCCGCAGCCGCCGGTTCCCGGTCCGTCTCGACCGGCCCGGCCGCCGGTGCTCGCCCGACATCGAGCGCACCGTCCGACCGCCCGGCCGGCCCGCCCTCTGGCGGCCCGGGCGTGGCGAGCGCGACTGCCGGTGACGCGCCTGCGGACGGCGTGGGCGCCCCGGCCCGTCGTCCCGTGCCGCCCTCGGCGGTGATGCCCGATGCGGCCACCCCGGAGCCGCCGCGTCCCGGCTCGACCCCGCCCGGCGCGCTGGATGCGGTCGCCGTACGCCGGGTCTGGCCGGAGGTGGTCGGCAAGGTCAACCGGACCAACAAGCGGATCGCGGCGCTGATGCGCGACGCGGTGGTCCGCGAGCTGGACGGCGATGCGCTGGTGCTGACCGTGAAGTCGACGGTGTTGGCCAAGATGATGGCCGACCACGCCGAGGTGCTCACCGACGCGCTCTACGAGGAGCTGGGCGGCCGCTGGCAGATCCGCTGCGAGGTGGCCGGCGAGCGGGGTGCCGCGTCGCTCGGCGGCCCGGCCCGCCCCGCCGCCCAGTCCCGGCCGGCGGCCGCCGCGCCCGCCACCGGCCCGGCTCGGTCCGGTGCCGCAAGCGGGGGGCCGGCCGGCTCGGGCGGTGGTCCAGTGGGTGCAGCCGGTGGTCAGGATGGCGGTGGCGGCGCTGGTCGTGGCGGTGCCGCGACCCGGTCCGCCGGGTCCGATCGCGCCCGGACGGAGGCCGGTGGCTCCCCGAACGGCACGGCCGGCACCGGCCCGGCGCGGCCGGGCGGCCCCTCCGCGCGGGCGGCCGCGGGCGGTGGAGTTGACGCCGCTGACGACGAGGAGTGGCCTGAGCCGGCCCGCCCTGGTGGCGGTGCCGGTGGAGACGAGGACTGGCCGGAGCCGGCCGCCCCCGGTGGGGCCGCGACCGCAGGCGGCTCGGGCGACTGGCCGGAGCCGGCCCGGCCGGGCGGCGCCACGGCGACTATGGCTTCCGCCGTACCCCGATCGGGCGGCGCCACGGCGACTGTGGCTTCCGCCGTACCCCGGCCGGCTGGCCAACCGCCGGCGGCGCCGCAGCCTGCGGCGGTGAGTAGCGCGATCGCGGCGGCCAGAGCTGCTGCCGCGGCGGCCGCGGCGGGTGGCGGGCCGGGCAAGGGACCGCGGGCGACCCAGGCGGCCCCGAAGGCCGCGGACGCGGAGTGGGCCGGTGAGCCGCCCTACGACCCGGACTACGACGGGCCGATCCCGGCTGGCATCGCGACCCCCGTCTATGAGGGCTTCGACCCGGGCGACGAGCCGCTGGACGATGTGATCGACGAGCGGACCGCCCGGCAGTCCAGTGAGGAACAGGCGGTACAGCTGCTCCGGGAGGCGTTCGGGGCGGAGAAGATCGACGAGGTGGACGCGCGCTGAGCGTGCGCCGACCGCGAAGGACCGGTGCCGTCGCCCGACTAGGCTGGGCGCGGCCGATCAGACGAGTGTGAGAAGGAGCCGTCCGTGCGCCCAGGTGGACAGCCGAACATGCAGCAGATGCTGAAGCAGGCGCAGAAGATGCAGCAGCAGATCGCCAAGGCCCAGGCCGAGCTGGCCGAGGCGGAGCTGACCGGCACCGCGGGCGGCGGCCTGGTCACCGCCACCGTCGCCGGCACCGGTGAGCTGAAGGCGATCAAGATCGACCCGAAGGCGGTCGACCCGGAGGACGTGGAGACCCTGGAGGACCTGGTCGTCGCGGCCGTGCACAACGCCGCCGAGGCGGCCCGGGAGCTGACCGAGAAGAAGATGGGCCCGGTCGCGGGCGGGATGGGCGGCCTCGGCCTGCCCGGGTTCTGAGCCGACAGATGTACGAGGGTGCCATCCAGGACCTGATCGACGAGCTGGGCCGGCTGCCGGGTGTGGGCCCGAAGAGCGCCCAGCGGATCGCCTTTCACGTCCTGTCGGCGGATCCGGCCGATGTGAACCGGCTGGCTGGCGCGCTGCGCAAGGTGAAGGAGCTGGTGCGGTTCTGCACCAGCTGTTTCAACGTGGCCGAGTCGGAGCAGTGCCGGATCTGCCGCGACCCGCGGCGTACGGACGAGGTGCTCTGCGTGGTCGAGGAGCCGAAGGACGTGGTGGCGATCGAGCGGACCGGTGAGTTCCGCGGCCGCTACCACGTGCTCGGCGGCGCGATCAACCCGCTGGAGGGGATCGGCCCGGACAACCTGCGCATCCGCGAGCTGATGACCCGGCTGGGCGGCGGCGTGGTCCGCGAGCTGATCCTCGCCACCGACCCGAACACCGAGGGCGAGGCGACCGCGACCTACCTGGCGCTGATGGTCAAGCCGATGGGGATCGCGGTGACCCGGCTGGCCAGTGGCCTGCCGGTCGGCGGCGATCTCGAGTACGCCGACGAGATCACCCTGGGCCGCGCGTTCGAGGGCCGCCGGGCGATCTGAGCGCCCGCTCCGGGCAGGGTGAGGCGACGCGCCCGCGCCGGTGGCGCCGATGTTCTCGTGACCGGAATGTGAGACGAGTGTCGCTCACCACGCGGGCGGGGCGGGCTGGTCGGTTTTGGCCGGATCTGCCCGATCCCAACATCTGCTCACCGCTGTGACAGCCCTGTTTCTCGCGAGATCAGTCCCTGTCAGACCCGTGGCTAGGTGTCGGCTTGATAGCGATTGCCTAACGGGCGTTCCGCTTCTGTGTGTCGTGTCATAGCCTCCCGCACACGGACTGAGCCACAACTTCCGCGTGGACAGGCGCATGACAGAGGTGAGAGATGCAGGCGAGCAGGCGTAAAGCGGCTGTGGCCCTCGCGGCCGCAGCCGCTCTGGCGGTCGGGGCGTCCGGCTGCGCCAAGAGCGAGCGCAATGGGGACAGCGGCGGGGCCAAGACTGGCGGCACCTTCGTCTTCGCGGGTGCCGGTAACCCGAAGAACTTCGACCCGATCTTCAACGACGACGGTGAGTCGTTCCGTCCGGTCCGGCAGATGTTCGACACCCTCATCCAGAACAAGCCGGGCACGGCCGATCTGGAGGGCGCCCTGGCCGAGAGCTGGGAGCACGACGCCGAGGGCAAGGTCTGGACCTTCCACCTCCGCAAGGGCGTGAAGTTCCACGACGGCTCCGCCTTCAACGCCGCCGCGGTCTGCTTCAACTTCGACCGCTGGTACAACATCAAGGGTGCCGCCGCTCAGTCGCAGATGCAGTACTACCTGGACGTCTTCGGCGGCTTCGCGAACAACGAGAGCAAGGACGCCGGCAAGCCGGTCTACAACAAGTGCGACGCGTCGGACGAGAACACCGCCGTCATCACGATGAACCAGTACAAGGGCGCCTTCCCCGGGGCCTTCGCGCTGACCTCGTTCTCGATCGCCAGCCCGGACGCGCTGAAGAAGTACGACGCCGACACGGTCAAGCAGAACGGCGACTCCTTCGAGTACAGCGCGTTCGCCAACGAGCACCCGGTCGGCACCGGCCCGTTCACCTTCGGCGGCTGGGACAAGGCCAAGAACGAGGTCACCCTGAACCGGAACCCCGACTACTGGGGTCAGAAGGCCAAGGTCGACAAGCTGATCATCAAGATCATCGAGGACGAGAACACCCGCAAGCAGGAGCTGCGGGCCGGCACCGTCCAGGGCATCGACTTCCCGGCCCCGGCCGACAGCAAGGCGCTCGCCGGTGAGGGCTTCCAGGTCCTCGACCGCCCGGCGTTCAACATCCTCTACCTCGGCATCAACCAGAAGAACAACCCGAAGCTGAAGGACCTGCGGGTGCGTCAGGCGATCGCCTACGCCCTCAACCGCCAGCAGCTCGTCCAGACCAAGGGCCCGGGCGGCACCAAGGTCGCCGACGAGTTCATGCCGGACACCGTGCTCGGCTACGCCCCGGACGTGCAGAAGTACGAGTACAACCCGGACAAGGCCAAGCAGCTGCTCAAGGAGGCCGGGGCCGAGGGGATGACCCTCAACTTCTTCTACCCGACCGACGTCACCCGGCCGTACATGCCGAACCCGCAGGAGATCTTCACCGTCCTGGCCAACGACCTGCAGGCCGTCGGCATCAAGATCAATGGTGTGGCCCGCCCGTGGAACGGTGGCTACAAGGACGACGTGCAGCAGTTCGGCAAGCACGACCTGCACCTCCTCGGCTGGACCGGTGACTACAACGACCCGGGCAACTTCGTCGGCAGCTTCTTCGGTCGCGCGAAGAACGACTTCGGTGACGCGGCGATGACCGACATGTTCGCGGCCATCGCCAAGGCCGACGGCACCGTCGACGAGGCCGGCAAGAAGACCGCCTGGGAGCAGGTCAACCGCGACATCGCCGCCAAGTGGCTGCCGGCCGTGCCGATCTGGCACGCCCCGCCGGCCATTGTGGTCACCAAGGACGTCAAGGGCATGATCGCCAGCCCGCTGACCGACGAGCGGTTCAACACCGTCAGCGTCGGCTGACACCGCCACTGACGCCGTACGCGGATTCGGCCCGGGCCGGGCTTCCCTGGCCCGGGCCGACCCCGCTGTTTTCGAGAATCTGGTGCGTGAGAGATGTTGCGAGTCATAGTCCGCCGCCTGCTTCAGTTGGCGGTGACCCTGATAGCGCTGTCGGCGCTGATCTTCATCTGGCTGCGGAACCTGCCCGGCGGCCCGATCGAGGCACTGCTCGGTGAGCGGGCCACCCCGGAGCGTCGGGTTCTGCTGACCAAGGCGCTCGGCTATGACCAGCCGATCGTGGTGCAGTACGCCAAGTTCATGCAGCGGGTGCTGACCGGTGACTTCGGCAACTCCATCCGGACCGGCGACCCGGTCACCGAGGTGATCGGCCGTGCCTTCCCGGCCACCATCGAGCTGGCCCTGGCCGCCATGATCATCGCGATCGGGCTCGGCGTCCCGCTCGGCTACATCGCCGCCCGGTACAAGGGCCGGCTGTTGGACAACGTGAGCATCGCCGGCACCCTGCTCGGCATCTCGATCCCGATCTTCTTCCTGGGCTACCTGCTCAAGGATGTCTTCACCCAGAACATCCACTGGTTCCCGCCCTCCGGGCGGCTCAGCACCGGCATGGACAACACGAACGTCACCGGGTTCTTCGTGCTCGACGGCCTGCTCACCCGGGAGTTCGACGCCACCGCCGACGCGCTCTGGCACCTGATCCTGCCGGCGCTCACCCTGGCCACCATCCCGCTGGCGGTGATCGTCCGGATGACCCGGGCCAGCGTGCTGGACGTGCTCAACGAGGACTTCGTCCGCACGGCGGAGGCGAAGGGCCTGCGGCACAAGACCATCCGGGGCCGGCACATCCTGCGCAACGCACTGCTGCCCGTGGTCACCACCATCGGCCTGCAGACCGGCGCGCTGCTCTCCGGCGCGGTGCTCACCGAGAAGGTCTACAACTGGGGCGGCCTGGGCACGCTGATCACCAGCTCGATCAGCGGCGGCCGCGACTATCCGGTGCTGCAGGCGCTGATCCTGCTGGCCGCGTTGGTCTTCGTGCTGGTCAACCTCCTGGTCGACCTCTCCTACGCCGTCATCGACCCGAGGGTGCGTGTGCGATGAGTGAGCGTCAGCGAGCGAATCATCAGGTACAGCGCGAGCGAATCATCAGGCACAGTGTGGCGGAGCCTCATGCTGCCGCCGAGCGAAGCGAGGTGGCTGCATGAGCGACCCGATCACCCGACCCGGGGTGGCTGCCCCCCGCGATGGTGCCGACACGCCCGCCACCGGGGAGCGCCGCGAAGGTGCGACCGAGCGGAGCATCGGCCGGCTCGGCGACCGGAAGAAGGAGAAGCTGGAGGCGCTGGCCCGGGCCAGCGCCGACAAGGGCGGCGTGAGCCTCCTCCGGGACGCGTTCCGCCGGCTGCGGCGCAACCCAGTCGCCATGTTCGGCGCGGCCATCGTCGCGGTGTTCGTCCTGGTGGCGATCCTCGCCCCGCTGCTCGCGCCGCACGACCCGGCGCAGCGCTTCGAAGAGCTCACCAAGAGCCTCACCGTCGACAGCATTCCCGGAGCCCGCGACGGGTTCCCCCTCGGGTCGGACCCGCTCGGCCGGGACTTCCTCTCCCGCCTGATCCACGGCAGTCGGCAGACCCTCTTCGTCGGCGTGCTCGCCACACTGATCGGGCTGTCCCTGGGGGTGCTGATCGGTGCCATCGCCGGCGCCTTCGGCGGCTGGTTCGACAACATCCTGATGCGCCTCACCGACGTGATGCTGGCCCTGCCGGCCCTGCTGCTGGCGATCAGCCTGGTCGCCATGGCCAGCAAGTCGAGCCAGTGGACGGTGATCATGGCAGTGGCCATCGTCAACGTGCCGATCTTCGCCCGGCTGCTGCGCGGCTCGATGCTGGCACAGCGGGAGAGCGACCACGTGCTGGCCGCCCGGGCGCTCGGCGTGAAGCAGCGGTCCATCGTGCTGCGGCACATGCTGCCCAACGCGATGACCGCGGTGATCGTGCAGGCCACGCTGACCCTCTCCACCGCGATCCTGGAGGCCGCCTCGCTCTCCTTCCTCGGTCTCGGCGACCCGAACATCAACCGGGCCGAGTGGGGCCTGATGCTCGGTGTAGACGGCGTCCGCTACTTCGAGGTGCGACCCGAGCTGGCCTACTACCCGGCATTGGCGATCATCGTGGTCGCGCTCGGCTTCACCCTGCTGGGTGAGGGGATGCGCGAGGCGATCGACCCGAAGAACCGGCGGTGACGGCGATGCGATGGACCAGCCCAACCGGCCCTGGTCGGCGGCGAGCGCGAGGAGTGAGCTTGCGAGCCCCGCAGTCGCGAGCGGAAGACCAGCACCGTGAGGAAGTGACCCGATGAGCCTGCTCGACGTACGCGATCTGAGCGTGGTGTTCCAGCGCCGCGGTGAGCGGCCGTTCACCGCGGTCGACAAGGTCAGCTTCAGTGTGGAGCCGGGGCAGACCGTGGGCCTGGTCGGTGAGTCCGGCTGCGGCAAGAGCGTGACCAGCCTGGCGATCATGGGCCTGCTGCCCAAGCGGGGCAACCAGGTCACCGGCCAGGTGATGTTCGACGGCACCGACCTGCTCCAGCTCCGCCCGAACGACATGCGGGACCGGCGCGGCCAGGACATCGGCATGATCTTCCAGGACCCGCTCTCCTCGCTGAACCCGGTCGTGCCGATCGGCATCCAGGTGGCCGAGGTCTTGGAGCGGCATCGGGGCATGGAGCGCAAGGTGGCGCTGAAGGAGGCCCGGGAGCTGCTCGACGCGGTCGGCATCCCGGACCCGACCCGGCGGCTGAAGGAGTACCCGCACCAGATCTCCGGCGGCATGCGGCAGCGCGCCCTGATCGCCATCGCGCTGGCCTGCAAGCCGCGGCTGCTGATCGCCGACGAGCCGACCACCGCGCTGGACGTGACCATCCAGGCGCAGATCCTCACCCTGCTCAAGCAACTCGTCGACGAGACCGGCACCGCGCTGATCATGATCACGCACGATCTGGGCGTGGTGGCCGGCCTCTGCGACACGGTCAACGTGCTCTACGGCGGCAAGGTGGTCGAGCGGGCCGCCCGGCACGAGCTGTTCGCCCGGCCGCGGCACCCGTACACCCACGGGCTGCTCAACTCCGTACCGCGGCTGGACGCGCCCCGGGGCGAGCGGCTGCACGCCATCCGCGGCTCGGTGGCCGACAACATTCCGTGGGTCGAGGGGTGCGCGTTCGCGCCTCGCTGCGACCGGGTGGTGGACGCGTGCCTGGAGGGCACGCCCCCGCTCGAACCCACCGCGACCGGCGGCGACCTGCGCTGCAGCAACCCCGTTTCCGAGGAGGTGACGGTGCCGTGACCGAGCGGACCGGACCACTGGTCGAACTGCGCGACGTCAAGGTTCACTTCCCGATCAAGAGCGGTGTGCTCTTCGACCGCACGGTCGGTTACGTCTACGCCGTCGACGGCGTGTCGCTGTCGATCAACAAGGGTGAGACGTACGGCCTGGTGGGCGAGTCGGGGTGTGGCAAGTCCACCCTCGGTCGGGGCCTGCTGCGGCTGGTCGAGCCGACCGACGGAGAGATCGTCTTCGACGGCACCGACGTCCGCTCGCTCAAGGGCGAGTCGATGCGTCGGATCCGCCGCCGGATGCAGATGATCTTCCAGGACCCGCTGTCCAGCCTCGACCCCCGGCAGTCGGTGGAGTCGCTGCTCGTCGAGGGGCTCAAGGCGCACGGCCTGGCCGACGACAAGGCGGCCACCGCCAAGCGGCTCCGGGAGGCCCTCGAAGCGGTCGGGCTGCCCGCCTCGGCGCTGAGCAAGTACCCGCACGAGTTCTCCGGGGGCCAGCGGCAGCGCATCGGCATCGCCCGGGCACTGGTGCTCGACCCGGACCTCATCGTCGCCGACGAGCCGGTGTCCGCGTTGGACGTGTCGATCCAGGCGCAGGTGCTCAACCTGCTCGAGGACCTGCAGAACGAGCGGGGCCTGACGTACCTGATCATCGCCCACGACCTGGCGGTGGTCCGGCACATCGCCGACACCGTCGGCGTGATGTACCTGGGTGGGCTGGTGGAGGAGGCGTCCAGCGACGACCTCTACCGCGAGCCGATGCACCCGTACACCAGGGCGCTGATGTCGGCGGTGCCGGTGCCGGACCCGACGGTCGAAGACCGTCGCGAGCGGATCCTGCTCGCCGGTGACCTGCCCTCGCCGAGCAACCCGCCGGCCGGGTGCCGGTTCCACACCCGCTGCCCCTGGGCCCAGCCGACCCGCTGCGCCGACGAGCGGCCGGCGCTGCGCGAGGTGCTCGGCGGGCACCGGGTGGCCTGCCACTACGCCGAACAGATCGCCGACGGCCGGATCCGGCCGCACGAGGTGGAGCCGGAGCTGGTCCGGCCGGACGAGGGCGCGCCGCCGAGCGATCCCGGTGAGCTGATCCCGACCCTGTGAGCACCGGCCGAGGCCCCCTGCCCGATCGCGGGCAGGGGGCCTCGACGCGTCTCACCCCTCCGGGCGGTTGAGCAGGGCGACCGCGATGGCGTGCACGGTGTCGAGGCCGGCCGGGTCGGCCAGGGGCACCCGCCCGCCGGTCACCACGTACCACTCGTCGGCGTCCTTGTACTGCACGCGCAGGGTGACCTGGCCGTCGGCGTACTCTGTGCACAGGGTCAGCTCGCCGGTCACCACGCCGACCTCGTCGGTCATCACCCCGCCCGGGCCGGCCGTGACGTCGCTGATCCGCTGCTGCGCGCCCGCACCCGCCGGGGCGCCGGGCGGGGCGGCGTCGGCGGACATGCCCGCCCCGGGAACGTCGGCGATGTCGGCGCGGGTGCCGTCGGCCGTCATCCCGGCCGAGGTGGGACCGGTTGCTCGCTCACGCTCGCTCATGCGCAGCCCTCCAACATGTCGGTGAGGGCGGCCTTCTCGGCACTGGTCACCGTCAGCCGCCAGTAGTGCTTGACCGTCACCCAGTCCGTGGCGTACTGGCACCAGTACGACCGGTTCGGCGGCTTCCACTGGGACGGGTCCTGGTCGCCCTTTGACCGGTTGGAGCGCGCGGAAACCGCCACCAGTTGCGGCCGGGTCAGGTCGTTGGCGAAGTCGCCGCGCTGCGTGTCGTCCCACTCGTTCGCGCCGGACCGCCAGGCGTTGGCCAACGGCACCACGTGGTCGATGTCCACCTGGGCCGGATCGTCGAAGGCCAGCCCGTCGTACACGCTCTCCCAGTGGCCGCCGACCACGTTGCACCCGGAGAGCTTGATGTTCTCGCCGTCCTTCTGCAGCACGCTGTCCCGCACGTCGCAGTTCTTGCCGGTCTTCCGCCAGTGCGGGAAGCGGGTCCGGCTGTAGCCCTTCATGGACCCCGCGGCCGCCACGGTCAGTTCGTCGAGTTGCTTGGTGACGTTTTCGGCGCTGCTCGCCGTCGTCTCCGGCTCGTCGGCGACCGGCCCGCAGCCGGCCACGCCGAGGGCGACCGCCGCGACGAGTGCGGCCGCCAGTCCGGCGCGAGCTCCTGATTTCGTACGCACAGACGACACCTTTCCAGCTTGCGTGCTCAGGGCGAAGTCCGCACGGTACCCGGGGGCGCGTTTCCGTGAATGGTGGTGTCGGCAGTGGAGTACGGGCAGAGTGGTTACCCATGACCGCATCCGCTCCCGCGCTCCGGACGGGCACCGCCGCCGGGCGGGGCACCCTGCTCGCCACGATCCTCGCCTCCGGCATGGTGTTCCTGGACACCACGGTGGTCAACGTGGCGCTGCCCCGGCTCGGCGCGGAGCTCAAGGCCAGCGTCGCCGACCTGCAGTGGACGGTGAACGGTTACCTGCTGATGCTGGCCGCGTTCGTGCTGCTCGGGGGCGCGCTCGGCGACCGGTTCGGCCGCCGACGGATCTTCCTGATCGGCGTGGCCTGGTTCGCGGCGGCGTCCGTGCTCTGCGGGCTGTCGCAGGGGACCGCCTGGCTGATCGTGGCCCGGTTCCTCCAGGGCGCCGGCGGGGCGCTGCTCACCCCCGGCTCGCTCTCCGTGCTCCAGGCCAGCTTCCACCACGACGACCGGGGGCGGGCGATCGGCACCTGGTCCGGGCTGTCCGGGGTCTCCACCGCGCTCGGCCCGCTCCTCGGCGGGTTCCTGATCGACGCGCTCTCCTGGCGGTCGATCTTCTTCATCAACCTGCCGCTGGCCGTCGCGGTGGTGCTCGCCACGATGCGCTGGGTGCCGGAGAGCCGGGATGTGGCCGCCTCCCGTGCCGGGGCGAAGCGGCGGTTCGACATCGTCGGCGCGCTGCTCGGCGCGCTGGGCCTCGGCGGTGTCACCTACGCCCTGATCGACGCGCCGGCACGCGGTCGATCCCCGGCGGTGCTGGTGTCGGTGCTGGTCGGGGTGCTCGCCGCGGTGGCCTTCGTGCTGGTCGAACGGCGGCGTGGCGAGGCCGCCATGCTGCCCGTGAAGCTGTTCGGCAGCCGGCTCTTCTCGGTGCTGAACGTCTTCACCGTGGTCGTGTACGCGGCCCTCAGCGGGTTCACCTTCTTCCTCGCGATCTACCTGCAGAACGGGATCGGCTGGTCGGCGCTGCTCACCGGCCTGGCCACCGTGCCGATGACCCTGCTGCTCCTGGTCGGCTCGCCCCGGGCCGGGGCGCTGTCGGCCAAGATCGGCCCGCGGCTGCCGCTGACCGTCGGGCCGGTGGTCGCTGCGGTCGGCCTGCTGCTGCTGCGCCGGACCGGGCCGGGGGCGTCGTACTGGGTGGACGTACTGCCCGGGGTGGTCCTGTTCGGGGCGGGCCTGACCCTGGTGGTGGCGCCACTGACGACGTCGGTGCTGGCGGCGGTGGCGGACCGGTTCGCCGGGGTGGCGAGCGGCTTCAGCAACGCCGCCTCCCGGGCCGGGGGGCTGCTGGCGGTGGCCGCGCTGCCGCTGGTGGTCGGTCTCTCCGGCACCGGGTACGAGCAGAAGGGAGCGCTGACCAGCGCGTTCCGCGGGGCGATGCTCTGGTGTGCCGCCCTGCTGCTGCTCGGCGCCGTCCTGGCCGGCCTCCTGGTCCACCGGCCGGTGAAAGGAAGGGGCCCTTCTTAACGCCTCCGGTAGAGCAGGGGCCCCTTGTTAACACCGAGGTGTCAACAAGGGGCCCCTGCTCTCTGAGTTCAGGCGTGGGCGCGGTTGACGGCGCTGGTGACCGCCTTCACCGAGGCGGTCACGATGTTCGCGTCCACCCCGACGCCCCAGACGGTGCGACCGTCCACCTCGCACTCCACGTACGCGGCGGCCTGCGCGTCCCCACCGGAGGAGAGCGCGTGCTCGTGGTAGTCGAGCACGCGTACCGCCACGCCCAGGGACTGCAGCGCGTTGACGTACGCGTCGATCGGGCCGTTGCCGACCGCGGCGAGCGAGCGGACCTCGCCGCCGAAGCCGACCTGGGCCTCGATCTCGACCTTGCCGTCTGCGGTGCCGATGGTGTAGCTGGCTACTGTGACCGTCGGGTCGACCTGGTGGTCGACCAGGTAGTTGCGGGCGAAGATGTCCCACATCGCAGCCGGCTCGACCTCGCCGCCGTCGTGGTCGGTGACCTGCTGGACCACGCCGGAGAACTCGATCTGGAGCCGGCGCGGCAGGTCGAGCTGGTGCTCGCTCTTCATGATGTACGCGACGCCGCCCTTGCCGGACTGCGAGTTGACCCGGATGACCGCCTCGTAGGTGCGGCCCAGGTCCTTCGGGTCGATCGGCAGGTACGGCACGGCCCAGGTGAAGTCGTCGACCGGCGCGCCGGCCGCGGCGGCGTCGGTGTGCAGGGCGTCGAAGCCCTTCTTGATCGCGTCCTGGTGCGAACCGGAGAAGGCGGTGTAGACCAGGTCGCCCGCGTACGGGTGCCGCTCGTGCACCGGGAGCTGGTTGCAGTATTCGACGGCCCGCTTGATCTCGTCGATGTTCGAGAAGTCGATCATCGGGTCGATGCCCTGGGAGAACAGGTTCAGTCCCAGCGTCACCAGGTCGACGTTGCCGGTGCGCTCGCCGTTGCCGAACAGGCAGCCCTCGATCCGGTCCGCGCCGGCCAGCAGGCCCAGCTCGGCGGCGGCCACGCCGGTGCCCCGGTCGTTGTGCGGGTGCAGGCTCAGCACCAGGCTGTCCCGGCGGGGCAGGTGCCGGTGCATCCACTCGATCGAGTCGGCGTACACGTTCGGCATGGCCATCTCGACGGTGGCCGGCAGGTTGACGATCAGCTTCCGGTCCGGGGTCGGGTCGACCACCTCGATGACCTTGGCGCAGACCTCCAGCGCGTACTCCAGCTCGGTACCGGTGTACGACTCCGGCGAGTACTCGTAGTGGATGTCGGTGTCCGGGGTGTGGATCTCCGCGTACTTCTGGCAGAGCCGGGCGCCGGTGGTGGCGATATCGGTGATGCCGTCCCGGTCCAGCCCGAAGACCACCCGCCGCTGCAGCGTCGAGGTGGAGTTGTAGAAGTGCACGATGGCCCGGCGGGCGCCGCGCAGCGACTCGAAGGTCCGCTCGATCAGGTGTTCCCGGCACTGGGTGAGCACCTGGATGGTGACGTCCTCCGGGATCAGGTCCTGCTCGATCAACTGCCGCACGAAGTCGTAGTCGGTCTGGCTGGCCGAGGGGAAACCGACCTCGATCTCCTTGTAGCCCATCTGTACGAGCAGCTGGAACATCCGGCGCTTGCGTTCCGGCGACATCGGGTCGATCAAGGCCTGGTTGCCGTCGCGCAGGTCGACGGCGCACCAGCGCGGCGTGGCCTCGACCCGGCGGGTCGGCCAGGTGCGCTCCGGCAGGTCGATGCGGAACTGCTGGTGGTAGGGCAGGTAACGGTGGAACGGCATCCGGCTGGGGCGCTGCCGGGCGATCGGATCGGTCTCAGCTTCGGTGGCGGTTTCAGCCATCTCGAGGTGCTCCCTGGAACATGTGGCGTCAGCAGATCGGAAGGTGTCGGCGAGATGCCGGGCGACGTTGCCGGGCGGTGCCGAGAGGAAGTTCGGATGTGCTGGACGGCGCGGTTCAACTCCGCGACGAGGTGCCGGCCGATCAGGCCTCGTCGCGGCAGCCAAGGAGAAGGTACGCCTGCCACATGACAGAGGTCACCCTACGTGGTGAGACGAACGGTCGTAAGGCGTGCCCGGATTATGGGACCGGGGTCACCGCGTCCTCCGGCACCAGGGCGGCCTCGCCCAGCCGGGGCATCCGCTCGGCCCACGCCACCACGGGGACGATCGCCAGCCCGACGAGCACGAAGATCGCCGCCGTCGGGTACCAGCCCCAGCCGCCGGTGGCCACCCCGAGCGCGGTCAGCCCCGCCGGGGCGATCAGGTACTGCAACTGCGAGCCGAGCCGGAACGCCCCCACGTACGCGCCGCGCTGGGCGGCCGGCGGTAAGGCCGCTGTGAGCCCCCAGGTGCCCGCCGACTCGACCAGCTCCGCCACGATGAGCAGCGTCGCGGCGGCCACCAGCACCACCACGGTGAGCATGCCCCGGGTCACCCCGGAGATCGGCAGGACCAGGCAGAACAGGGCGATCAGCAGGGCACCCCGGCGGGACGCCCGGGCCGCGCCCGGCGCGGTGTCGGCGCCCCGGCTGGCGCGTACCTGGAGCAGCACGATCAGGACCGTGTTGAGCAGCACCAGCCCGGCGATGATGGTCTTCGGAGCGTCGGTGTGGGTCAGGATCCAGAGCGGCATCACCGTCAGGTAGAGCGTCTGGTGCGCGGTGAGCAGCCCGGAGAGCAGGGAGACCGCCATGAACGGGCGGTCCCGGAGCACGGCGAACCGACTCATCGGTTCCGCCGGCCGGGCCACCTCCCGCAGCCGGGGCAGCCGCCGCACGAAGGCCGCGGTGACCAGGAACACCGCCGCGATGAACCAGACCATCCCCCGGTACGCCGCCATGGTGTCCATCGCCAGCACCAGGCCACTGATCACCGCGCCCAGCCCGAACCCGACGTTAAGAAGGGAGCGCTGATACGCCATCGCGGTGACCCGCTCGGCGGGGGGCAGTGCGTTGATCGAGTAGACCTGCCGGGCCACCCCGCTCGCCGCGTCGACGAGGGCGAGGGCGACCACCACGGCGAGGAAGCCGACGAAACCGCCCACGAAGGGGTACGCCGCGAAGAGCGCCGCCTCCAGCACCAGCCCGAGCACCCAGACCCGCTGCGGGCCGTACCGGTCGGTGAGTCCGCCCAGCGGCACCGTGCCCAGCAGCGACACTCCCGCCGCGATCGACAGGCCCAGCCCCACCTGGGCGGCACTGAGCCCCAGGGCCCGGGTGAAGAAGACAGCGCTGCCGGCCTGGAAGAGGCCGTTCCCGACGGCGTACACCATGGCCTGCACGGCCAGGGCGCGGGTCAGGCCGGCCGGCGGCACGACGTGCCGGACGGCGGTGCGGATACTCTCCCTGGTCCCCATGGTCGGTGAGTGAACCGCGCCCCCCACGGTCGGGTCGAGCCTTTTAGTCTGGGGCGAATCCTGCGTCGGGGGGTGCGCGTGTCCGAGTTGCGGTTCAGTCCCGCCGACATCGCGGGCCTCCGGTTCACCGTCTCACCGGTGTGGGAGACGGTCTCCAGCATGTGGGCGTTGGACG
Organism: Micromonospora sp. SL1-18; assembly: GCF_047921505.1. Classification (NCBI taxonomy): domain Bacteria; kingdom Bacillati; phylum Actinomycetota; class Actinomycetes; order Micromonosporales; family Micromonosporaceae; genus Micromonospora; species Micromonospora sp. SL1-18. The sequence continues at coordinate 33,701 of NZ_JBLROA010000055.1, forward strand.
ACCCGGTCCGGCACGCCGTGCACCTGCCCTGGATCGACCGGGCCCGGGTGACCCTGCGCCGCCCGGAGGTGGCCGTCCGGGTTCGGCCGCTGGTCGAGCTGACCAGTCCCCGCCGCTGGCTGCCCGACTTCCTCACCCCGGCGGCGGCCCGCCCCGACGTCGAGCTGGCCGAGCAGCTCGACCAGGTCGCCGCCACCCCGCCCGACGTGGTGGTCCGGGATCTGCTGTCGACCACCCCGAGCGGGCCGCTGACCCCGTACGCGCAGGCCCTGCTCGCCGATCCGCGCGGGTTGCTGCCGGAGCTCGTCGACGCTCTGGCGGCCTGGCACGATGCCGTCATCGCTCCGGACTGGCCGCGGATGCGCGCGCTGCTGGACGCCGACCTGGCGCACCGCGCCGCCCAGCTCGTCAACGGTGGTGCGAGGCGGCTCTTCGAGCAGCTCCACCCGACCCTGCGTTGGCTCGGCGACCGGGTGGTCAGCGACGACCCGTTCGAGCGCGACTTCGACCTGGGCGGCCGTGGGCTGGCGCTCAATCCGGGCGTGTTCACCGGCCGGCGGGTGCTGTGGAACCTGCTGGAGGACTCGGTGCCGGCCGGGACGTACCCGGTCCGGGCGGTGGGGACGCTCTGGGAGGCCACACCGGCCCCGGCCGGGGACCCGCTGGCACGGGTGGTCGGCGGCGGCCGGGCGGCGCTGCTGCACCTGCTCGACTCGGCGGCCACCACCACCGACCTGGCCCGGCGTACCGGGATGTCCTGCGGGAACGTCTCCCAGCACCTGGCCGCGCTGCACGCCGCCGGCCTGGTCGCCCGGGCCCGCCAGGGCCGGCACGTCCTCTACCGGAACACCGAGGCCGGCATGGTCCTGCTCCACGCCAGCCGTGGCGGCTGACCTGTCCCCGTCCCGCCCACGCGTCGCCCGGCGTTTCCGCTTGCAAGATCGCGCTCGATCCTGGATCGAGTGGTGTCCCGGTCGCTCCGAGGCCACTACTTCCTGGATCGCGCGCGGGGCGCGGGTGTCAGCGGAGGAGCAGGGCGGCGAGGGGGTGGCGGCGGCGGAGGGTGACCTCCCGGGCGCGCAACTCCTCGGGGAGTGACAACGGGTCGCCGAGGCGGCCGACGGCGGCCACCACCAGCGGCCGGATCCCGGCCGGCAGGTCCAGCTCGGCGGCGAGGCCGGTCCGGTCGAAGCGGGTGAGCTGATGTACGTGCAGACCGAGTGCGCTGGCCTGCACGGTCAGGTGGGCGATCGCCTGGCCCAGGTCGTACGCGGCCCGTTCCGGGTCGCCGCCGCCGGTGTGGGCGCCGACCACCAGGGCGGCGGCGTGCCGCGTCCAGCGCTGGTCGCTCTCCGCGAGGTTGACCAGGATCCGCTTCCAGGTCTCGTCCTGCCGGTGTCCCAGTGCGAACCGCCACGGCTGCCCGTTGCCGGCTGAGGGGGCCCAGCGGGCGGCTTCCAGCAGGGAGGCTGCCTCGTCGGCGGCGAGTTCCGCTTCCGGGTCGAAGGCCCGGGGACTCCAGCGGAAGGCGAGCAGCGGGGTGAGGTCAGCCATGGGTAGAGCGTCCCGAATGAGCTTTTCGCCCTACTCGACGGGTCGGGCAAATGTGGCCAAGAGCACCCGTAACGGGCACTGGGGTTATGGCGTTCCGGGGCTTTCCGTGGGCGCCTGCCGGCCGACCGGCTCGCCCTCGGCGACCGGCCCGGCCAACTGCACCGTGGCGGGCGCCGCGCCGGGCTCGCCGGCCAGCTTCAGCGTGCCGAAGGCGGCTCGGACCCCGGCCGGGGTGCCGTCCGTCCGGTAGCAGTAGATGCCCACGTCCAGCGGGGCGTTCAGGGAGGCGGACGTCGAATCCACCGAGTAGCACTGGCCGGTCATCCCGGCCGGCGGGGCGGCCGGCGAGATCGCGAGCGGGGCCCGCCGGTCGGTGAGCACCTCCAGCGAGTCGGTGAACGGGTGCTGCACCCGGGGGTCCAGCTTTCCCGGCACGGCGTCGTCGGGGTCGCCCAGCCGTACGCAGCTCGCCGGCTCGGGGCGGCCGGCCGAGGGCAGGGCGCACTGGAACAGCCCGGCGCCGGTGGCGGCGAGCGAGACGTCGACCGTGCCGCCGCGCCCCCAACCGGGCACGTCCACCCGCCAGGAGCCGTCGTTCGCGCTGGTCACCGAGATCGTCCGGGCCGGGCCGTTCGCCGTGGCCAGGGTGTACGCGGCGGTGAGGTGGCGATCCTGGGCGGCGGCCGCCAGCGCGGCCAGCTCGTCGCGGGCCGCGTCCGCCTCCGCCGGCAGCGGGTCGGCGGTGCTGACCGGGGCGGGCGGCGGCGGGGCGGCGGTGCAGGCGGCCAGCAGCGCTGGCAGGGTGATCGCGAGGGCGCCGGCCAGCGGCCGGGCCGCGCGGAGGTGAGCGTGCACCGGGACATTCTGCGGTGCCCGGAGGGGTCCGGGGAGTCCTCGCGCGGCTGTTGTGCCGGCGTGTCGCGCGGTCCGGGCCGGCGCGGCCGGCCCCGGTGAGCTGCCCCACGGCCCTGCCGGATGGTGGGATCACCCGGTCCGGTGCCGGACCCGGCCCGATACGCTGGGCAGGTCTGACACGCGCCGCCGGCGGGAACCCGGCGGCGTCGGCACGCTCAGGGTCATCGCTGGGAGGGAGCGCACCGTCGTGGCACTCGTGGTGCAGAAATACGGCGGGTCCTCCGTCGCCAACGCCGAGCGGATCAAGCGGGTGGCCGATCGCATCGTGGCCGCGCGCAAGGCCGGCGACGACGTGGTCGTGGTGGTCTCCGCGATGGGGGACAGCACCGACGAGCTGCTCGACCTGGCCAACCAGGTCAGCCCGCTGCCACCCGGCCGCGAGCTGGACATGCTGCTCACCGCCGGGGAGCGGATCTCCATGGCGCTGCTCGCCATGGCCATTCACAACCTGGGGTACGAGGCCCGCTCGTTCACCGGCTCGCAGGCGGGCGTGATCACCACCTCGGTGCATGGCAAGGCCCGGATCATCGACGTCACCCCGGGCCGCCTGAAGGGCGCGCTGGACGAGGGCGCGGTGGTCATCGTGGCCGGCTTCCAGGGCGTTTCGCAGGACACCAAGGACGTCACCACGCTGGGCCGGGGCGGGTCGGACACCACCGCGGTGGCGCTGGCCGCCGCGCTCGCGGCGGACGTCTGCGAGATCTACACCGACGTGGACGGCGTCTTCACCGCCGACCCGCGGATCGTGCCGAACGCCCGGCACATCAAGAACATCACCTACGAAGAGATGCTGGAGCTGGCCGCCTGTGGCGCCAAGGTGCTGCACCTGCGTAGCGTCGAGTACGCCCGGCGCGCGGGGTTGCCGATCCACGTCCGTTCGTCATACTCGATCAGCACCGGCACCATGGTCACCGGATCGATGGAGGACCTTCCCGTGGAACAGGCACTGATCACCGGGGTCGCCCACGACCGCAGCGAAGCGAAGATCACCATCGTCGGGGTGCCCGACGAGCCGGGCGCGGCCGCGCGGATCTTCGACACCGCGGCCGGCGCCGAGATCAACATCGACATGATCGTGCAGAACGTGTCCACCGAGGGCACCGGCCGCACGGACATTTCGTTCACCCTGCCCAAGACCGACGGCCCGACCGCGATGGCCGCGCTCAGCAAGATCCAGGACGTGGTCAAGTTCAAGGGCCTGCTCTACGACGACCACGTCGGCAAGGTCTCCCTGATCGGCGCCGGCATGCGCTCGCACCCGGGCGTCGCGGCGGGCTTCTTCGCCGCCCTGGGCACGGCCGGGGTGAACATCGAGATGATCTCCACCTCGGAGATCCGGGTCTCCGTGGTCTGCCGGGACACCGACCTCGACAAGGCGGTCCGGGCCATCCACGACGCCTTCGACCTGGGCGGCGAAGCAGAGGCCGTGGTCTACGCGGGCACCGGGCGGTAGCCGGCCATGCCGTCGCTGCCCACCCTCGCCGTGGTCGGGGCGACCGGTGCCGTCGGCACGGTGATGTGCCAGATCCTCTCCGCCCGGCGCAACGTCTGGGGTGAGATCCGGCTGCTCGCCTCCGAGCGCTCGGCCGGGCGGCAGGTGCAGTGCCGAGGTGAGCTGCTCACCGTCCAGGCGCTCACCCCGGAGGCGCTCGACGGGGTGGACGTGGCGATGTTCGACGTCCCCGACGAGGTCTCGGCGGAGTGGGCGCCGGTCGCGGTCAGCCGGGGCGCGGTGGTGGTGGACAACTCCGGCGCGTACCGGATGGACCGGGACGTCCCGCTGGTGGTGCCGGAGATCAACCCGGAGCAGGTGCACAACCGGCCCAAGGGGATCATCGCCAACGGCAACTGCACCACCCTGGCGATGATCCTGGCGGTCGCGCCGCTGCACCGCGAGTACGGCCTCCGCGAGCTGGTGCTCGCGTCGTACCAGGCGGTGTCCGGGGCGGGTCAGGCCGGCGTGGACGCGCTGCACGCCCAGCTCGGCAAGATCGCCGGGGATCGCGTGCTCGGCTCCCGTCCCGGTGACGTGCGGCAGGCGGTCGGCGACGAGCTGGGTCCGTTCCCGGCCCCGCTGGCGCTCAACGTGGTGCCCTGGGCCGGCTCGCTGGCCGACGAGGGCTGGTCGTCCGAGGAACTGAAGATGCGCAACGAGTCGCGCAAGATCCTCGGGCTGCCCGACCTCAAGGTCTCCGCCACCTGCGTACGGGTGCCGGTGGTGACCTGCCACTCGATCGCCGTCCACGCGGTCTTCGCCACCGAGGTGGACGCCGAGGGTGCCCGGGAGGTGCTGCGCAACGCGCCCGGCGTGATCCTGGTCGACGACCCGGCCGCGGGCGAGTTCCCGATGCCGATCGACGCCGTCGGGACCGACCCCTCCTGGGTCGGCCGGATCCGCCGCGCCGTCGACGACCCCCGCGCCCTCGATCTCTTCGTCACCGGCGACAACCTCCGCAAGGGCGCCGCCCTCAACACCGCCCAGATCGCCGAACTCCTAGCCGCCGAACTCACCCCCTGACAGCCCCGCCCCGTTCCTGGGGTGGGGCAAGGGTCAGGCGGCGGAGAGGTGGACGCTGTCGCGGCCGTGCCGCTTGGCGGCGTAGAGGGCCTGGTCGGCGCGGAGCAGGGTGCGCTCGGGGGACTCGCCGTGGTGGGGCAGGGCGACGCCGACACTGATGGTGCGGCCGGTACGCCGGGCCGCCTCGGTGAGGCGCTCGGCGATCCGGACCGCCTCCTCCGGGCGGCTCACCTCGACCACCGCGACGAACTCGTCGCCGCCGGTGCGGTACAGCTCGTCACCCTGCCGCAGCGCCCCCTCCAGCGCCCGGGCCAGCCCGACCAGCAGCCGGTCCCCGGCCTGGTGGCCGTACGTGTCGTTGACGTCCTTGAAGCCGTCCACGTCGATGGCCAGCAGGGCGGTACGCCCCGGCGTGGCGCTCGCGATCCGCTGCCCGAACGGCCCGGTGTGGCGCAGGCCGGTGAGCGGGTCCGAGCTGGCCTGCTCGCGTAGCCGGGCGAGCGTACGCAGGCGGTCCAGGCAGGTCCACGCCTGCCCGGCCAGCAGCTCCATCAGGTTGACGGTGGTCGGGTCGGGGCGCAGCAGTCGCTCGTCGGCGACCAGCAGCACCCCGCCGGTGTCCGGCGGCCCGACCGGAACCGCCACCAGGGTGCGGGCCCCGGCCCGGGCCAGCGGCAGACAGTCCTCGGTCGGCGGGTGCCCCACCTCGCCGAGGGTGTACGCCGAGCCGTGCCGGTGCGCCCGGGCGATCAGTCGGCCGAGCGCGTCCGGCCCGGCCTCGGCCAGTTCGGCCCGGATCCGGCACTCCAGTTCGCCGGGCGGGCCGGCCGGCGGGCCCGGCTGCGGCTCCTGCCAGCCAGGGAGGAGCAGCACGGCGGCGGAGAGGGCCGACACGTCACGGGCCGCGGTGGTCGCGGCAGCCATCAGGTCCCAGCCGGTGGGGGCGGCGGTCATCGCGGCGGCATGCCGGAGCAGCTTCTCGCCGCGGCTCTCCGCCGGCGGCCCGCCGAGCGCCACGATCCGGGCACCCAGCAGGCGGGCGAGCCGCTCGGCTGTCGCCCGCCACCGCGCCAGCTCGACCGGGCCGCTCCACTGCAGGTCGAGCACGCCGATCGGGCGGCCCGCCGGGTCCAGCACCGGTACGCAGAGCTCGGCGGCGACGTCGGGGCGTACCGGAAGGTGGTCGGGGTCGGCGGTGACGTCGGCAAGGGCGGCGGGCTCGCCGGAGGCGTACACGCGGCCGGCGATCGACCGCTCCAGGTCGCGGCGCGGCGTCAGGCCGGCCTTCATT